>CAYWLT010000125.1:0-8685 GCA_964459295.1 uncultured Thermodesulfobacteriota bacterium | reverse complement strand
GCCGCCGTCCACCTCAACTTCATCAATCATGGTAACAACTACCACGACCAGCATAGAGGTAGAAACGGCCTCCTGCGACGAACCGCAAAAACTGATCCCGCTTTCGCTCTCGGCATCCAGCGAGCTGCGTCCCTTTTTTGGCATCGACAACCTGATTGACGGCAATCCACAAACCGCATGGTCAACCCTGCTCTCATTTTTTAGAAAAGACGCATCCATTGTCATGGATATGGGCAGCAGAAAAACCATCACCTCCCTTTCCATGTATGCCTCAAGCGTCTTTGGCGTTGATGTCCTGCCGTCCAACATCGAGCTCCAGCTCAGTAACGACAACATTAACTGGGAAAAGGTAAACCGAGATTCCTTCTCCAGCAGTCTCCAACCCCCCTATGCCGACCGATGGCAGCTAAACAACCGTCCCTGCCGGTATATAAAAGTCCGTATCACCGGCAGACCATCCTTTTTCTTCTTCCAGTTCGCCCGGATCGCAGAGCTCGAAATCCACGGGTGCGATCAGAGCGATGAACTGCCCATTGCTGAGGCAGACAACGAGTTTTCTGAATCCGCCGTATTGAATGCGCAAAACCGGACGACGCCGGACCGGACTCGTCCGACTGAATCCGCGGCGCCGGGAATACCGGGCAGGCCGTTGGTTACATTTAACTAGCCTATCACCGTGAGAGAAGGATTATGAAACGCATCGGCCCACTCTTTGCTCCTTATCTTTCCTTATGGCACAGCCTCCTGGCAATCGCATGGGTGATACTCGTCTGTCTTGCCGGGGTTCATATCAGCGAGGCGCTGAACACCTCCTCCCTGTTCACATTCTTCAATACCGACCGGGCCTTGTTAACCTGGGAACCCTCCCGCGGCGCGGTTGACCACTATCTGCTGGAGATAACCGATACCCGTCTCGTCGGCGGAGCCTCTTCCCCGGCAAACCGCCTGACCACTATCCGCTACGCCACCTCCGGCCTGCCGAGCTACCGCCTTGACTGTTCCCACAATCACTCCTATCAGGTGCGTATCAGGGCCGTATCCCCCACGGGTGATACCTCGGATTATTCGGAGCCGAGCATCCTCTTCATTTGCGACCGGCAACCGCCGAAGCTGCGCACCGATCCCCTGCCCTCCGGGCACAAAGTTCGATCGCAAAACATAACCGTAACCGGCGGTTTTGACGAACCGCATCTTTCTTTCCTCTCCATCAACGGCACGGCTGCGTCGGTCGATTATCAAAGCAATACCTTCCGGGCCACGCTCGCTCTGGAACCGGGAGATAACACCATAGAGCTGTACGCCCGGGACCGGGCAGGCAATGTAAGCACCGACCGGTCACTCGTCACCTATGCGCCGGTCAGCATAATCTCCGTGCCGGGGGGTGCCCGGCTCTACTGGAACGGCAATTACGCGTACCCCGGCAACTACGGCGGCGCAACACCCCGTGCCTTTAACCATGCCGACCGGCAAAAACAGACCCTGCGGCTCTCACTGCCCGGATTTCAGGACTACTGCGGCACCATAGATTTTTCAGACCTCACCCGAGACGCGTATTTCATTTCGCTGGTTCCCCATGCCGCTCCCGCCTTCACCCGTCTGGACCCACTTCTACCCAACCCGGGGGATTCCCTGCCCCACGCATACGGCCATCCCTTTGTAGTTGATTACAACCTGGATGGAAACAAGGATCTGCTGGTGGGAACGGCTGATGGCAGGGTCCGACTCTATCTCAACCGCGGCACCAACGCCGCCCCCCTCCTCTCGGAGTACACCCTGCTTACCGCGGACGATGGACTCCTGGGAGTTGGAAGCAATGCCGCGCCTTTCATGGTCGATTGGGATAACAACGGCACTTTTGACCTGCTGGTGGGAAACGGCGATGGATTGCTCTATTATTATGCAAACCGGGGGAGCAACAGCGCACCGGCTTTCAGCGCACCGCACCTGCTGACCGGCCCTGATGGATCGCCGATGACCGTTGAAAGCGACTGCAAACCCTGGGTGACAGACTGGAATGGCGACGGCAAGAAGGACCTGCTGCTGGGAAACGGAAGCGGTACGCTGATGCTGGCAATCAACCGGGGAACCGACCGCCAACCCCTCTTCTCCGCCCTGCGTCGCCTGACCAACGGGGAAAAGGAGATCCGGGTCGACGGCCCCGCCGCACCCTGCGTTTTCGACTGGGATGGCGACGGGCAGCCGGATATACTGCTGGGAACGGGCAATGGGCAGATAAACGTCTATTACGCATCTTCCGGAGCGGCGGGACCGGAGATCGTCACCAGTGAATCCATTGAGATCAACGGGCAGGCAATGATGCTGGATGGCGCGGTGGCCATATTCCCGGTGGACTGGAATCAGGACGGAAGAACCGAGCTGCTGCTCGGAACGGGGGAAGGGAAAATATATCTCGCGCTCTAGCAGGTTGTTGAAAAAGTATTTTTCGCAGGCTGTCTAAAGGCTCAAAGAGGAGGAGCAAAATGAATCTCACCTGCGATATCGCACTCGATATTCCGCTGTGGCACATGGCAATCCTGATCATCATTCTGATTTCCTGCCTTGGCTTCAAAAAATATGCCGCCGGCTTGTTCACGGCGATCCTTTTTGCCATGTACTGGGTATACGTCTACAACTTCGATCAGTTCATCCGCCAGTCCTTTCCGTTAAACCGCGCGGCAATATTCTTTTTCCTCATCGGAGCGCTCAACGCACTCATCGTCATCGCGTTATCCATCAGCGCATTCACCATTGATGACTGACCCGCGGGTTCATGCCGCCGCCTGCCATCACAGCCGCAGATTGAATTCGCTGATCAGCCGGGAGAGATAGGTCCGCTGAATCCCCATGATGTCGGCCGCCTTCTTCCGGTTGCCGTGGGTATAGGCCAGGGTCTTGGTCAAAAACTCCTTTTTGAAAATGTCCTGCGCCTCTTTCAGGGTCATGCCCACCTCGACCCCGCTTTGCAATCCTGAATCGGACTTCCCGATGGGCAGGTCGGCGGCCGAAATCCGCTCCCCGTCACCCATCACCACCGCCCGCTCGATTGCGTTTTCCAGCTCGCGCACGTTCCCCGGCCAGTCATGGCTCAAAATCGCCTTCATTGCCTCCGCGGAAAACTCGAGCCTGCGCAGGCCCCGCTCGCTGGTGTACTTGCGCAGAAAATATTGGGCGAGGACGCTCAGATCTTCCCGGCGCTCCCGGAGCGCGGGCATCTTTAGCTGAATCACATTGAGCCGGTAAAAAAGGTCTTCACGGAACCTGCCCTCCCGGGTCATCTTCTTGAGCTGCTTATTGGTCGCGGAAATAACCCGGACATCAACCGTAATCGGCATGGTGCTGCCGATACGGTTAAAGGTTCCCTCCTGGAGCACCCGCAGGAGCTTAACCTGCATGGTCTGGCTCATCTCGCCTATTTCGTCGAGAAATATGGTGCCGCCGTCGGCGGTCTCGAACAGGCCGATTTTCTTGTAAAGCGCCCCGGTAAAGGAGCCTTTTTCATGGCCGAACAGCTCGGCCTCCAGAAGGGTTTCGGGAAGGGCGCCGCAGTTGACGATCACAAAGGGCAGATCCCGGCGCTGTCCGGACCGGTGGATCAGACGCGCCAGCAGCTCCTTGCCGGTCCCGCTTTCCCCCTCAATCAGAACGGTGGTCTTGGAGTTGGCCACTTTGAGCGCATCGGCAATGACCTTGTGTATTTCCTTGCTTTCACCCACGATCTGGTACTTCATCTCCAGCTGACTTTTCAGGCCGGTGTTCTCGTCAATAACCTTGCGGTACTCCTTAGCCTTGACAATGGCGAGCGCCGCCAGGCCGGCAAAGGCCTCCAGCATTTCCATGTCCTCCCGCCGGATGGGATTGCCGTCCTCACGGTCGATAATCTCCACCACCCCGATCACGTCATCGCCGATTTTCATGGGCACGCAGGCAATGGACATGGTGTCAAATCCAATCGATTCGCTTATCTTCTTGTCCCACAGCGTATCCTTGCTGACATCCTCCACCAAAAGGGGCTTGCCGGTCTTGGCCACATAGCCGGCGATCCCTTCGCCCAGGCCGACTTCGAATTTTTTCACATCATCGCTCTTCTCCCCGGTGGCGACCTGGAAATAGAGGGTGTTGGATTTCTGGTCCAGCAGAAGCAGCGAGCTGGCCCGCGCCTTCATTACCTCGGTCACCGACTCGATAATCATTTCCAGCAGGTGGTCCAGATCAAAAACCGAGGTAACCAGCGAGGAAATATTGGATATGAATTGCAGCCTGGGATCAAGAAACTTGTTCCTTGCCTTCATCAACTCCCCTTGCAACGGTTCCGGGACATGCGGTCGGGTCATCGACCGAGACCGGTTCGCCGCCGCGCTAGCGTCAGGCGTTAGCCTGCCGGTACCGGCAGTGGTATTAAATTGTGCACTCACTCTTATCGACAGTATGCGGTTAATACTTTAATCCTTTACCGTGTACACTTTACTACAACCGGCTTGAGAATTTACGAACGGAGGCGACGGATCGCGCCCTCCCCATGCGGCATCTCCCCGTCGCAATAAACCTGTTGTTTTACTAAAGTTATTTGCGAACGCACCGATACAAATAAGTGTTGTGCAAGCCCGTATCGGCAAAGAAGATGATGCGGGCTTGAAGCAGTAAACCGCGCACCGGGTTTTACCCGCAGGCCGTCCGCAATCATTCGCCCATGCTTTTAACTCAGCTCTTGATCGAGATAAAGGAGAAAAACGCATCGGATCTGCACCTCCGCTCCATGCTTCCTCCCACCATGCGCATCGATGGAACGCTTTACCGTTCAGACCATCCCCCGCTGACCTCCGAAGAAATCGAGGCGATGGCTGAAAAAATCATGAATGACAACCTCAAAAAGAAATTCACACAAAAACATTCAATTGACACCTCCTACTCGGTCCCGGGGGTGGGCAGGTTCCGGGTAAACATATTCCGTCAGCGCGGCACCACCTCGCTGGTTTTCCGAAACATACCCTTTGACATTCCCACCATCGAGTCGCTCAATCTGCCCCAGGTGATCAAGACCTTCTGCAATAAGCCACAGGGCATGGTGATTGTTACCGGTCCAACCGGCTGCGGCAAATCCTCCACCCTGGCGGCGATGATCCAGCTGATCAATCAAAACAGCAGCCTGCACATTGTCACCATCGAGGACCCCATTGAATACCTCTTCAAAAACGAGCACTCCATCATCAGCCAGCGGGAAATCGGCATTGACACCCCGAACTTTGCCCACGCTCTGAAAGATGCGCTGCGGCAGGACCCCGACGTAATCCTCATCGGCGAAATGCGCGACATTGAAACCACCTCCATTGCCTTGAACGCCGCGGAAACCGGCCATCTGGTTTTCAGCACCATGCACGCCAACAATACCTACGAGGCGGTTTCACGCATCATCGACATCTTCCCCAACAGCCAGCAGAATCAGGTCAAGCTGCAGCTGGCCAATGTGCTGGTCGGTGCCATTTCCCAGCGCCTGATCAACCGGGCGGATGCGGCGGGAAGAATCCCGGCGGTGGAAATCCTGATCGCCACCGCCGCAGTCAAGAAAATGATCTCCCAAAGTCAGTACAAGGAAATGCTGGACCAGATTGAAAAATCGGTGGTTCATTACGGCATGCAGTCGCTGGAGCAGTCCCTGCTGGCGCTGCTGGCCAACAAGATGATAAACCTCGACGAGGCGCTGAACACAACCTTGCGCCAGAGTGAGCTGGAGCTGATGCGCGAGCAGCTGGGCATCGGTGAACTCGGCGGTTTTCGATCCGCCAATTAGCTGCGCCACCCCGATCAGGTTTGCCCGGAGAAAGCCTATGGCACAGGAATCTTACGCTGACTTCTCGATCATTCAGAAATATCTGGATCAGAAACGGTATTATGATGAGGCAATCAAGGAGCACCAGACCACGGTTGCCAAGCTGGAAGGCAGCATCAGCGCACTCCAGAGCGAGTTGCAGGCCAAGGATCAGGCGCTGCAACAGATGCTCGAGCAGGCGGAGGTGTACGAGGCAACGCTGAAAGAAAGGGAAAAATCATTGCAGGAATTAACCCTCACCGTGCACCGGCTCAAGAAACAGGCGGAGGGCGGGCAAACCGGAAACAGCGGCCAGTACAGCGAAGAGCAAAAGGTCCGGTCGGGCTTCTTTAAAAAATAAGGACGGCCGCCGGCCGTCCCTTTCGCCATCCATCATCACCCTCCCGCGAGCGCAGCCGTCTCAGATCCCTTCCTTCACCAGTTCCTCAAGCAAAGCACGCTGATGCCGGTCCAGCTTCCTGGGTACTTTAACAATGATACGCACATACAAATCACCTTTGCCCTTACCCTGGAAATGGGGCAGCCCGTATCCCCGCAACCTGATTTTGCTGTGGCTTTGCGTTCCCGCCGGGACCCGTACGGTGCGCATCGTTCCCTCCAGGATGGGAACCTCGATGGTGGAGCCCAGCGCCGCCTGGGTGAACTGAATCTCCTTGTCCATATATAGATCGCTTCCCTCCGGCCGAAAGATCGGGTGATCCAGCACGGTTATCCTGATATAGAGGTCACCATGCTGCCCCCCCGCGGCGCCGCGCTGGCCCTTTCCCGCTATGCGCAGCTTTTTACCGGAGCTGATGCCGGGGGGGATCTTGATGTTTACCCGGACCAGGTTGCCATCCTCGTCGCGGAAGGCGATTTGCTTCGAGGTGCCGCCGGCCGCCTCTTCCAGGGTTATGGACAGATCGTAGATTGCGTCGCTCCCTTTCCGGGGAGCGCTGTAGCGACCTCCCGCCCCTCCCGCAAAGGGCCCCCGCCCCGCTTCCTGGCCGTAGGAATTGAAAAAATTCTCGAAGTTGACCGTTCTTGAGGTGCGCCGACCGCCGCCGAAGAGGGTGCTGAAAAAATCCTCCGTGCCCAAGCCGGCATCCTTGAACAGGTCGCCGATGTCAAACCCCCGGAAAATATCCTCCTGGCTGTAGCGACGGTGAAAACCGGAATAGCCGACGGCATCGTACTCCTGTTTCTTTTTCTTGTCGCTGAGCACGGCGTAGGCCTCACTCACCTCTTTGAACCGCTCCTCCGCATCCTTGTTGCCCTGATTCCGGTCGGGATGATATTTGAGGGCCAGCTTGCGATAGGCTTTTTTGATCTCTTCGTCCGAGGCGTTTTTTTTCACCCCGAGAATTTCGTAGTAATCTCTTTTCGCTGCCATGATGTTCCGTTCAGTGTGTGTAAGCGTGTTTAAGTAACTCGTCCGGATACTCTTCCGGATCCCGCAGCGCCTCGCGGTTCCGCACCAACCGGCGCATGCCGTTCTTTTCCGGAATCAGCGAAAGCGGGCGACGGCGATATCATAGCACGCTTGCCGCCGCGCCACAAATAAATCCGGCCCCCGCCGCAATGGCCGCCCGGGAGATTAGGTATTGACAAGCGCGCGTCTTTCATGCTTAATAGTGTCCTGCTTAACCCGGGGAGGGCATGAGAGCGGCGGGAAGCGGACGGCAAAAACGGGGTGTAACCTATCTACCACTGAATAGCGGAAAGGGAGAAGCGCTCGGTAATGGCTCGGTCAAAATTCAAACACAAAAGAAAAAGGCATAAAGGCAACCTAAAACTCAAGCAGCGAAAGATGCGGGAGCGCACTGCCGAAACCAATCCGCCCAGGCAGGAAACGGCCTAAATCACGGGGCGAGAAGGCGCATCCGGTCGTCGGCTATGGTCAACAGCACCGATCCGTTTTTATCCGCGGTAATCTTCTTATAGTAGTCCAGGGCATCGACTTTGTCATTCAGGGCCTCATAGCACCGTGCGACGGCGCCATACAGGAGGTCCGGCACCGCAGGACTCGGCTCCGAGAGCGCCTGCTTGTAGCAATCGACCGCCTTGGCATAGTCCTGCTTTTCTTCATAGCAGTATCCCAACCCCTCGTAAGCAAAGCACCGCAAATAGTGCCCCCTGCGGGAGCGGCTGATAAAACGGTTGTAGTACTCAATTGCCTTGTCGTAGTCCTGCAGGTGGTAAGAGCTTTCGCCCAGGTAGAACAACGCCTTCATCCCCGCATCGGTACCCCGGAACCCGTCCTCGAGGGCGGCGAACTGGATGAGCGCGTCGCGGTATTTCTGGTCGGAGGGCTTTTCCGCCTCGCCCATCCCCTCCGTCTGATACAGGGCGATCGCCTGATTCAATGATTCACGTGCGGCGCTTTCCCGGCCTGCCCGGTAATACGACCAGAACAGTATGATCAGCACCAAAAGCAGCACTGCGCCGGCAACCGGGGTGAGCACCCGGTAATTCTGTTTGACATAAGCCGTTGCCCGGCTGGTGGTGGAGATGAACTCATCCGGCTCGGTAACCGCTTTTCGCTGCACTTTTATTTTTCTGGGCATGAACTCCTCGCTTGCGCACGCGTTTGCATCGCTGGTCGGATTATGTGTCCCCGGCCTGAAACCGCACCCCCCGACGGCTGCGGCAGCTAACTCTACACAGGGCACTTCCCTTTGTCAATCTTTTGTTCGAAGGCACCGGACATGACCAGTCTCGGACCGTTCATTGATGCTCATGTGCACGGCTTCCTCAGGCCGTCCCACCGCATCTTTTTCAGGAACACCATCACCGCGCTGGTCGACCGCGGGCTCGAGAAAATCGTCATCACCGCCATGCCCCTCCACCATTTCAGCTACGAACTCAAGCACAGTCTGGCA
>CAYWLT010000124.1:0-8698 GCA_964459295.1 uncultured Thermodesulfobacteriota bacterium | reverse complement strand
CTATCACCTGCCATGCTGCATAGGACTTTTGTTCAATTTTTAGAGGAACCCTTAAACTTTGCAAGGAGGTGGGATATGAATCTGCGCGGGAATAAAAAGAATGATGCTGTCAGGTGCCGGCCGGTTTTGCAGAACACGAGAAGGGACTTCCTTAAACTATGCGGGATTGCTGCCGGCGGCGGTGCGGCAGGCCTTTTTCTGCCGGGCGCGACCGAAGCCCGGGATGGCCTGGACGGGTTAAAAAACCTTGCCTTGCAGGATCGGCATGATGATCTGTTTTGGTCTCGCGTGCGCCGGCAGTTCGTGCTCAGACCCGGATTTATCTACATGAATACCGGAACCGAAGGCTCCATGCCCCGCTTTGTACTTTTCCGCATGCAGCAGTATCTGCGCGAGTTCGCGGAAAACCCCTGGGACGCCATAATCTCAAGCGAGTTGTTCGGCGCGAACATGACCGTCACCCGCACCGCGGTGGCTGATTTTGTGGGTGCGGATATTTCCGAGATTCTGCTCACTCACAACACCACCGAGGGCATGTCTTTTACCGCCAACGGCCTGGAATTGGGGGAGGGGGATGAAGTGCTCACGACCCTGCATGAGCACCCGGCAGGGCTGGCCTGCTGGAGGATTCTCAAGGAGCGAAGAAATGTCGGCTTAACCCAAATTGAACTTCCCACCCCGGCGAGAGCGAAGGAAGAAATCATAGACGCCTTCGCCCGCGCCATCACGCCCAACACCAGGGTGATGAGTTTCTGCCATATAAATTACACGACCGGGTTGCGTATGCCGGTTAAAGAGTTGAGCAAGCTGGCACGTGATAACGGCATTATCTCCGTGGTGGACGGCGCCCATGCCATAGGCATGCTCTCTCTGAACTTGCACGACCTGGGATGTGACTTCTATGCCACGTCGCCCCATAAGTGGCTCAATGCCCCTCCTGGAACCGGCGTGCTTTATATAAGAAACGGCATGCTCGAACACTTCTGGCCCACCGTAAGCGAATCATCCCCGTTTGCCACGAACATTGAGGCGCTGCAGGGAAGAGGCCAGCAGAATACCCCGGCATTCGCCTGTATCACCGACCTCGTCGATTTTCAAAAAAATACCATCGGCCGGGAGCGTGTCGAAAACCGCATTCTCGCCTTGAGCTCCTATTTAAAAGATAGGATCAGGGAAACCTGGGGAGAGGCAAGCCTCTTTTCACCCACCGAGGAAACGCTTTCATCCGGCCTTACCTCATTTAATCCCTTTGATGATCACAATAATTTTGAAAAGATCAAGATCTATAAGAAACTAAAGGATGAATACAACATCATCATTCGGCCGGTGGGTTTCAAGGATAAAATGACGGATGGCAAAGCAACCCAGGCCATGCGGGTTTCAACCCACATCTTTAACAACTATCGGGAAATAGATAAGCTGGTCGGCTCGCTGGAAGCGCTTATTGCGGCAATGTAGCCTGTTTCCCAATAAGCGCCGGGGCGCCCGGTTGAGGGGTTGACGTGTGGTGCGACAGCGGCGGGAACGCGGACCAGGGGAATGAATTCCTGGAGCATGGTTGGATTGAACATGCCCGGACTGTCCTTGATCGCTGATTTGAGACGGCTTCTTGTGGACCGGGGGCTTGCCGGCCCAGCCTGCCCCGGGCCTGTAGAATCATGCGGCGTAGGTGTTCAGGAAGGTGGTTTCGGCATCGTAGGTGCCGATGAGGATAAGCTCGTCGTCGCCGGCGAGCTGCATGCCGGGTTCCGGATTAATCGAGGTGGCGTCCTTATGCTGGATGGCGACCACCGAGCATCCGGTTTTCTCCCGGATGCCGGACTGGGCGAGCGTTTTGCCCGCCAGTTCCGCCGGCGTCTTGAGGTGGAAGACATTCAGCCCTTCAGCCAGGAGCAGCGGTTCGCGTTTCATGAGAAAATTAAAAATGGCGTTTGCCCCGAGCGATGCGTAGGACATGACGAAATTGGCCCCGGCGCGATGCAGGGTGGAAATATTGCGCTCTTCGCCGGCCCGGCTCAAAATCTGCATATCCGGCCTCAGGCTCCTCAGGTACTTGGTGAGATAAATATTGGTGGCGTCGTCGTGCGTGGTGATCAGAGCGGCCGGCGCTTCCTTAAACAGGGCCTTTTCCAGCGTGTTAATATCCGCGGCGTCCCCGAAGACATAACGATCGCCATCATCGCCGTGTGTTTTTTTCTTGTCAATAATAACATAGGGAATATCCGACTTCCTGAAGCGCTCAGCTATCGCGGTACCGACGCGTCCGCCTCCCACAATGATTACCGGGTTGCCGGCCACATTGTATATGTGATAGAAGGAATACACTTCATCATAATGTGCAATAGCCGCTTCCGACCCGGCCAACACCAGCACGCTGGTGCTGTCGATCACGGTATCCGGGCGGGGAACCATGAAATTTCCTCTTTCCCAGATGCCGACCACGGCCAGCCCGAAGGACTCGCGAATGCCGCTTTGGGCCATGGTTTGTCCGACCAGCGGCGTTCCCATGACCGGCGTCTGGGCGATGGTCAGCCCCTGATAACGTCCGATAATATTGGATTTACACTCGCCGGCCACGGTCCAGGCGGAGAGTGAATTTCCCAGCAGGTCATGGAGCTGCAAAACCAGCGAGCTGCCCGCCAGCTGCAGGATATCCAGTGAATGGGGCGATTCCGCCGTGGTCACGATGGGAAGCGCTTCAAAATCCTCACGGATGGTGAGGGTGATATTGGTGTTCATCTGGTCGCTGTTGCTGGCCACCACCAGTGCGGCATTTCCCGCGCGGAGCTTCCAGTAGGTTTTGGGGTCGTCGATGTTGCCGACGGCAACCCGGATGCCGTTGTCATAGAGTTCCAGCGCACGCTGCAGCTCTTCCACCACGACCACGTAATTCTTTTTATAGCTGATAAGTTTTTCAATCAGCGCAGAGGTCACCGGGTCATAGTTGGTGATGATGACATGGTCGCGGGTTGCCGGCGGGAGCTCCCGGGGAGCGCGGTTCCGGGTTTGGGCGTCCATCCAGGGCCCGAAGAAGAACTTGATGAAAATGAAGGGGAGAAGAACCAGAAGCAGGACGACGCCCGAGAGCAGCACCAGGATGGAAAAAGCCCGGCCGATGTCGCTGGTGAAGGTAATGTCTCCGAAGCCCAGGGTTGACATGACCACCAACGACCAGTAGAAGCCGGTAAGCCAGGAATGCTCCTTTCCCTCCAGCGCCATGATGTAATGAAAGAGAATGCTGTAGGCAGTGATCAGCCCGGTAATCGCCAGCTGATACTTGATGAGCAGTCGAATGTTGGCCTTGACAATCTTGCTTTTTGACAATGAGGCGACGACAGCCGGTACAAATTTCATGAGCAGTGCGCCCTGGCTTAAGACGAGTATTTTATGAATGTGGCGAGCATGATGTTGCTCCCGCAGGGGAGCTCATGGGGACTCAGTCATATAGGCGAAACTATAAATTGAACCGTGCCGGGTGTCAATGAAATCCTGGTAAAAAACCAGACCCGGGACAAGGGGCGTGTCTCTCGCGACGACGTATGACAGGGCGCGACCGTGCATTGGGTCACTATAATCAACTTGAAGGATATGAAATATGATGATATGCCTCTGTTTGCATAAATCGGGGGGGCTAAGCGCGTCCCGCCTAAAATATTCTATCGATTCCATGACGTGGTGCCGAAGAGTACGAGAGACGATTTTCTCATACAGAGGTAGCCTATGAAAGGAATCATCCTGGCCGGCGGTTCCGGGAGCCGGCTCTATCCCATCACCCGCGCGGTGAGCAAGCAGCTCATACCCATCTATGACAAGCCGATGATCTACTATCCCCTGTCGGTGCTCATGCTCTCCGGCATCCGGGACATCCTGATCATTTCCACGCCCGAAGACCTTCCCCGCTTCAAGGCCCTGTTCAATGACGGGTCCCAGCTGGGCATTTCCTTTTCCTACGTGGAGCAGCTCCGCCCCGAAGGCCTGGCGCACGCCTTCATCCTGGGCAAACGCTTCATCGGCAGCGACACCGTCTGTCTTATTCTCGGCGATAACATCTTTTATGGCCATGGGCTTTCGGAGAGATTTGTCAGGTGCTCGGGCCTGAAGCAGGGCGGGATCGTCTTCGGTTACCCGGTGCGCGATCCCGAGCGGTACGGGGTGGTTGAATTTGACGGGGAAGGTACGGCCATCGGGATCGAGGAGAAGCCGTCGCGGCCGAAATCAAATTATGCGGTCCCCGGCCTCTATTATTACGACAACCAGGTGGTGTCCATAGCGGAGAACCTTAAGCCTTCCGCCCGCGGTGAGCTGGAGATTACCGACGTGAACCGGGAGTATCTGAAGCGCCGGCAGCTTAAGGTTGAGATTCTGGGCCGGGGGTTCGCCTGGCTGGATACGGGAACCTATGAATCACTCCAGCAGGCCAGCGATTTTGTGCGGGTCATCCAGGAGCGCCAGGGGCTGAAAACCGCCTGCATCGAGGAGATCGCCTTCCGCCAGGGTTATATCGACCGCGACCAGCTTAAGAGGCTCGCCTCCGACATGATCAAAACGGAATACGGCCAGTACCTGCTTGGGCTTCTTGATGAGAGAAAGGATTTGGAAGATGGCGCTCCGATTTATTAACACCGCGCTTCCCGGGGTTACGCTTATCGAGACCGACGTTTTCAGCGACGCGCGCGGTTTTTTCATGGAGACGCATCACCAGCAGAAGTACGCGGCGGGCGGGATGGTTAAGCCGTTTGTCCAGGACAACCGCTCGCACTCAATCCGGAACGTCCTGCGCGGACTGCACTATCAGCTCCGGCATCCCCAGGCCAAGCTGGTGTACGTGGTTACCGGGGAGATTTTTGATGTGGCGGTGGATATTCGGCGGGGTTCACCCACCTTCGGCAGGTGGGACGGGTTGTATCTCTCGGCGGAAAACGGGAGACAGCTCTTTGTGCCGGAGGGATTTGCCCACGGCTTCTGCGTTCTGAGCGAAACCGCGGACGTGCTCTATAAATGCACTGATTTTTACCGGCCCGGTGATGAACTGGGGGTTGCGTGGAACGATCCGGCCATCGGCATTGAGTGGCCGGTTACCGGGCCGCTGCTGTCGCCCAAGGACAGCCGGTATCCCAACCTTCGGGACATTCCAGGCCATCTCCTGCCCCCCTTTGAGGGGTGAGGGGATTACTTTTTACTCCAGAAACCTGCGCTTTCCCTCGCCAGCTTTTCCTTGAGCGGCTTCCACCACCACACGTTTTCCCGGTACCAGGCCACGGTGCGCTCAATCCCCTCCTTCAGGGAGACGGTCTGGTTCCAGCCCAGTGCGGTCTTGATCTTGCTGTTGTCGAGCGCGTAGCGGAAGTCATGCCCGGGGCGGTCCTGGACAAAGGTCAGGCACTCATCGCCCTTGTTAAAGAGGGCGAGAATCTCACGGGCCAGGTCAATATTGCACTGTTCGCTTTCGCCCCCCACGTTGTAGGCCTCTCCCGGCGCGCCCTGCTGCAGCATCCGGTCAATGGCGGCACAGGTGTCGGCGACATAGATCCAGTCGCGGATGTTTTCTCCCCTGCCGTAGACCGGGATGGTCCTGCCTTGCATGAGATTGGTGATCATGAGCGGGATGAATTTTTCGGGGTACTGGTAGGGGCCGTAGTTGTTGGAGGGGCGGGCAATCAGCACCGGAAGCCCGTAGGTCTCAAAATAGGATCGCACCAGGAGGTCCGCGCCGGTCTTGCTGGCCGAATAGGGCGAATTGGGTCGCAGGGGGCTTTCCTCGGTAAACAGCCCGTCTCGGCCCAGGGTGCCGTACACCTCGTCGGTGGAGATGTGCACAAAGCGGAAGGAGGGATCTTTGGCCAGCGGGCCGGTCCAGTGATGCCGCGCCGCTTCCAGGAGCACGCAGGTGCCCACCACGTTGGTGTGGGCGAAAGGCCGGGCGCTGAGGATGGAGCGGTCGACATGGGTCTCGGCGGCAAAGTGGACCACGGCTTCAACCGGATACTCTTGAAATAGCCGGGACAGCAGCTGTTCATCGGTAATGTCACCGCGAAGAAAAAGGTACTGCTCATCGCCCTTCAGCCCCTTCAGGTTTTCAAGATTGCCGGAGGAGGTGAGCGCATCAAGATTGATGAGCCTACAATCCGGGTGGGCGCCGCGCATGTAATGGATGAAATTGGAGCCGATGAATCCGCAGCCGCCGGTTATTAATATGGTCTTGGTCACCGTCGTAGTACCCTCCGTAAGCATGGTTTGTTCCTGTAAATGCTTGTATATTCCTGTTTTTTCTCCGGCCTGTCAATCATTATTTGAGGCGGGCGAAAATGGAGGGCCTCAATCGGTAGGAGCGGCTTTCAGCCGCGAATGTATCGTTGCGTAATATTACAGGAGGCAGTTAGTTCGTCATACTGAGTGAAGCGAAGGATCTGCTTTTTGACCCTGTACCCTGCTCCCTGTTTTTTTAACCACGAAGCACACGAAGAAACGGCACGAAGAACACGAAGAAGGCAAAGGCATAGTCGTAGGGGCAACCCCCTGTGGTTGCCCTATCATGCAGGGGCCGGCCCCTTCGGTGTCTGCCCCTACAGACAGATTTCTCAGTTGCACCGCAACTTTTGAAATGACAATGCAGAATATGTCAGCGTGCGATGTAGGAGCTGTCACCCTGTAAGGCAAGAGCAGTCATCCTGCGACTTGATCGCAGGATCCACTAAATAATCAGACTGGATTCTGCGATCAAGCCGCAGAATGACCATACTGTTGCATTTGCTTATATTCTGCTGTGGACTGTTGATTATCGACCATCAAACATGGCCCTCCAACCTCTCTCCTTTGGTGTAAGTTAGCATAGCCTGTCATTTCGAAGGAGCTTGAGCGATTGAGAAATCTTATGCCTTTCTTATTTTAACTTTGGATATTTAAGGATTAATGTGATATAATTCGCGAACTTGCAAAACAAGCCGGCAACAGCGGCCGGATGCAGAAAGAGGTTAGTATGAAAGGCTGTGGTTTAAAAAAAGTATTAATTTCTGCCCTTGCTCTGATCATTCTGCTGAGCATACAGACAGTTCTTTGTTATGCCACCCCCAAGAGCGGTGAATGCAACGTGGTCCTCATTACCATCGACACCCTGAGGGCGGACCATCTCTCCTGCTACGGTTATGAGCGAAAAACCAGCCCGGTCATTGATGCGATCGCCGAAGGCGGGATCGTATGCAACAATGTGTACGCTCCGTCCTCATGGACCGCCCCCTCCATGGCTTCCCTCTTTACCTCGGTGTATCCCATCAATCACGGGGTCGTTCACGGCATTGGCTATACCAAGGATAACGCATTAAATGTGCAGGAGGTTTTTTCTCCGGATCTTACCACCCTGGCAGAAGTGTTTCAGGCGCAGGGCTATGTCACCTTCGGCGTTTCATCAAATCCCCACCTGAGTGAAAAATTCCATTTCGACCGGGGCTTTGATTATTTTACCTGTCTTGAATTCCAGGATGCGAACTCGGTAAACAAAGCGGTGTACGCCTGGGAAGAGAAGATTAAACAGGCTGAAAAGTATTTCCTCTGGGTCCACTATATTGACCCCCACTATCCCTATACGGCGCAAAAGCCCTGGATTGCTTCCTATGTATCTGAGGCTGAGACCAGGTTTCTGCTGAACATGCCGCCCCAATCGTGGTGGGGCCTTAAAAACCTGGTAAAGGATGTTCAAAATGATCCGAACCTCCTCAAGCATCTCATTGCCCTTTATGACAGCGAGATCAATTATGTTGATGCCCATGTCGGTGAGCTCATGGCGCGATTCAACCATCATATAAATACCCTGGTCTTTATTACCTCGGACCACGGGGAGGAATTTCTTGAGCATGGTGAAACCGGTCACGGCAATAATCTGTATCAGCCTTCCCTCCACGTTCCGCTGGTGGTGAAGCTTCCCGAAAAATCAAAGCAAACCGTCTTACAACAGCCCATAAGTCTTATTGACGTGATGCCCGCTCTGTTGGAACTGTCCGGCCTTGCCGTTCCGACAACGGCCCTGGGCACATCATTCCGTCCGAGGAGCAGCGTGTTTTCCTGGCTTAAGAATACGTTTACCGGAGCCGATGTGAATTATATCTATGCGGAATTGGATACCGGGGCACGTCTGAAGGCCATTGTTGTGCCTCCCTGGAAGTATATCTATGACTGCAGTGTCAAAAGCGGGCAGCTCTATAATCTCATGTCCGATCCGATGGAACTGCATGACCTGTCGAACGAAATGGCGGCAGAGCGCGATACACTGCATGATCACTTGTTGAACTGGATGGATACCGCCAAACGCTTCCCCGCCAGCATCAATGCGGTGGAGCTGTCTCCTGTGGAGAAGGAAATGCTAAAGGGCTTGGGATACCTGCAGTAGAGGGGATCTATAGTACCTGTTCGCAGCAGTGAGCGGTATACAGAGCGCGTAACGGAGATTCTTCACGGAGCCTGCCCTGGGCGAATAACGGAGATTTTTCGCGGAGTTTATCCTGAGCGAATAATGAAGATTCTTCGCTTTGCTCAGAATGACACAGCGAAGAGCTCAGAATGACACAGCGAAGGGTTTAGCATGACACGCGAAGCACTCAACTGGTAGGAGCGGCTTCCAGCCGCGAATGTTACATGTATTGCAGAAGATATTTAGCTTGCCATCCTGAGTGAAACGAAGGATCTCATTTTTGGACAAGAATGTTTA
>CAYWLT010000123.1:0-8778 GCA_964459295.1 uncultured Thermodesulfobacteriota bacterium | reverse complement strand
GGCCACGTGGCCCGCCCCTTTTCGCTGTCGGTCAGGCTTTTCGGAAATATCATGGGAGACCACAAGGTTTTGGAAATATTTTCCAACCTGGTTCCCATCGGCGTGCCGGTGTTCAACCTTGCCCTGGGCACGTTTGTCTCGGTCATTCAGGCCCTGGTGTTTTCTCTGCTTTCAACTATTTACATAAGCCTGGCACTGGATGCCGGCGAACATTAAATCACTTTATTATATTATCATGAAGGAGGTAGTGGAATGAAAAAAACAAGTAAGATCATGGCTATCGCGTTTCTGGGAGTGATCCTGACGCTGACTTTCGCCCCGATGGTCCTGGCGGCGGAAGAGGGCGGTGAGCTTTCCTCCATGGCCAAGGGCATCATCGGGGCCGCCGGCGGCCTGTGCATCAGCCTGGCGGCGCTTGCCGGAACACTGGCGCAGGGAAAGTCCATTGCCGCGGGTTTGGAGGGAATTGCCAGAAACCCGGGCGCATCGGGAAAAATCCAGACCCCGATGATTATCGGCCTTGCCTTCCAGGAATCCCTGGTGCTCTACGCCCTGGTGGTCGCGTTCATGCTCATTCTGAAAGTATAACCGGGCCAAACCGGTTTGACGGTGAGGATCAGCAATGCTTCTCCAGGTAAACAGCACCCTGTTTTGCCAGATTGTCAACTTCCTGTTGCTCATCTGGATACTGAATAAGCTCATGTTCAGGCCGTTCCTTGACCTGGTCCAGCGCAGGAAGGAAGAAACCGAAGGTGCGCGTAAGAAGGCGGAGGATATCACGGATCGTGCCGAGTACTTGAAGGACACGTACCAATCGAACATAGCCGAAGCCACCGCCGCCGCCGCCGCCATGGGCGAGCAGCAAAGGAAGGAGGGCCGCGGGGAGGGTGAGCGGATACGTGATGCCGCCCGTACCAGCAGCGCGGAGTACCTGGCTAGCTCACGCGGAGATCTGCGGGCGGGGCTGGATGAGGTGAGGAAACAGCTCTCCGGGCTCTCGGCGGAACTGGCCGGGGAAATGGCCAGGAAAATTTTGGGGAGAAATGCCCGATGAAAAGCAGGTACACCCCGGTGGTCATCTTTGTCTTAGCCGGTCTGGCGGTTCTCCTCTTGCCGCTTCCCGCTGCCCTGAAAGGACTGCTCTACAAGACCTACAATCTGGTGGTTTTCTGCTACATCGTGTATGCGGTTGCCGCACCGGCGGTGCGAGACATGTTTGTTGAGCGCAAGAAGCAGGTGGAACGTCATATCGTCGAGGCGCGGGCGGCAAAAGAACAGGCGGAGGAGATGCTCCGCACCTATGAGGCGAAGGTTAAACAGTTTCAACAGGAAAAAGAGCAGATCCTGGCGCGGTACAAGGAGGAGTCGACGCTGGAGCGGCAAATGATACTTGAGGAAGCCCGGCGGGAGGCCCAGCGGATTATACAGCAGGCCAAGGATGTCATGCTGAACGAGCAGAGGCGGGCGCAGCTTATCCTGCGGGAAGAAGTGGTGGCTGCCTCACTGCGACTCTCGGAAGAACTGCTCAAACAGCAGTACAACCGCGACGACCAGAAGCGGGCCGTCGGGGACGTGCTGGCGAGGGTAGGGGAGCTGCGAACATGAGCTTGATTGCTGCCAGACGATACGCCAAGGCGCTGATGGATATCGGCGTGGACAAGGGAGCCTATCCGCAGTATGCGGCTGATCTGGACAGGATTCAGTCAACCATCGAGAAGGCCCCCCTGCTCAGGGTGACGCTTTTAAACCGCGCTTTTTCAAACCGCGCCAAACGGGAGCTGATGCGCACGGTATTTGCCGGGGAGGGCTTGTCTGAGGGGGTGATCAATTTTGTTTCACTGCTGGTCGAGCGCGATCGGGTGAAGCAGCTTCCGCAGATTATCAGGTGCTTCGGCGAGCTGGTTGACGAGTTGGAAGGCAGGATCAGGGTGTCCGTGTATTCGGTGTATCCCCTTGAGACTGCCGAGATGGATACGCTGAAAAACGCCCTGGAAGGGGCGCTGCAAAAAAAGAGCGCAGTTGAAAATCACATTGATCAGACGCTCATTGGCGGCATCGTGCTGAAGGTGAACAACCTTTTGATTGACGGTTCGGTCCGAAGCCAGCTCCGCCGGTTGGGCGAAACACTGAGGAAGGAATGACATGGCAGAATTAAAGGCGGATGAGATCAGCCAAATCATTCGAAGGCAGATTGAAGGGTATGACAGCCGGGCCGAGCTGAGCGAGACCGGTACGGTCATCTCGGTCGGCGACGGCATCGCCACGATTTACGGACTGGAAAAGGCAATGGCCGGTGAATTGCTGCAGTTTCCCGGTGATCTTTTCGGGGTGGTGCTCAACCTTGAAGAGGATAATGTCGGCGCGGCCCTGCTCGGCGAGGACATAAAGATCAAGGAGGGGGACCTGGTCAAAAGAACCCACCGCATCGCCGAGGTGCCGGTAGGCAAGGAGCTGGTGGGCAGGGTGGTCAACGCCATCGGAGAGCCCATTGACGGTAAGGGCCCCATCGCGGCAAAAAACTTCAACCCCATCGAACGACGCGCCCCCGGGGTGGTCGCCCGGCTTCCGGTGCGCGAGGCGCTGCAAACCGGTTTGAAGGCCATCGATTCAATGATTCCCATCGGGCGCGGCCAGCGTGAGCTTATCATCGGCGATCGCCAGACCGGCAAGACGGCCATAGCCATTGACGCAATCATAAATCAAAAGGGAGGCGACGTTTACTGTATCTATGTGGCCATCGGGCAGAAGCGGTCCACGGTTGCCCGGGTGGTGGATACCCTGGAGCGCTTCGGCGCCATGGAGTACACCACGGTGGTGGCGGCCACGGCCAGCGAGCCGGCGCCCCTGCAATATATTGCCCCCTACGCCGGGTGCGCCATGGGCGAATATTTTCGCGACAGCGGCGGGCATGCCCTCACCATCTATGACGATCTTTCAAAGCACGCGGCGGCATACCGGCAGCTTTCCCTGCTGCTGAGAAGGCCGCCGGGACGGGAAGCCTATCCCGGGGATATTTTCTATCTCCACTCCCGCCTGCTGGAACGGGCGGCGCGCATGAACGAAAAACTGGGTTCGGGCTCTCTTACCTCGCTGCCGATTATTGAAACCCAGGCCGGCGACGTTTCGGCCTACATACCCACCAATGTTATTTCCATAACCGACGGGCAGATCTATCTGGAGCCGGGCCTCTTTTACTCCGGCATACGACCTGCCATCAACGTCGGACTTTCGGTGTCCCGCGTGGGAGGCAATGCTCAGATCAGGGCGATGCGCAAGGTCGCAGGATCATTGAGGCTTGATCTGGCGCAGTACCGCGAGATGGCGGCCTTTGCCCAGTTCGGCAGCGAGCTTGACAAGGCCACCCAGGCGCAACTGGCGCGGGGAAGCCGGCTGGTGGAAATCCTCAAGCAGCCCCAGTACCGGCCGCTGCCGGTGGAACGGCAGGTGCTGATCATCTATGCCGGCACCAACGGCTATCTCGACGGCTTTCCCGAAACCTCGCTGCAGAAATACGAGGATGAACTCTTTGCCTTCGTCGATCAAAAGTATTCCGAGGTGACGAGGGAAATCAGGGAGAAAAAGGAGATCGACGCCACCCTGCAGAGCAAGCTGGAGCAGGTCTTAAAGGAGTTCAACGCTGTTTTTAAACCCTAGCTTATATCCCAATGGCGACCTTACGAGACATCAGGCGGAGGATTTCCTCCATAGCTAAAACGCAGCAGATCACCCGGGCCATGCAGATGGTTGCCGCCTCGCGGCTGAAAAGAGCGCAGGAGGCGGCCATGAGCTGGCGCGCCTATCACCAGCGGACCGCCGAGGTGTTTGACCGGCTGCTCAGCCGGACCCCGTTAGACGCCCATCCCCTGCTCGCCGCGCGCCGGCCGCGCAGACTTGAGCTGGTGGTGATCACCTCCGACAAGGGACTGTGCGGAGGGTTCAACCTGAACATGTGTCAGCGGGTTGAGCAGTTTATCGCCGCCAACCGGGATACATTTGAGGAAATATCGCTCTCGGTGATCGGCAGAAAGGGGCAGGATTATTTCAAGCGGCGCCCGTTGACCATGCGTGAGGAACTGGGAGACATCCCGCGTGAGCCCTCGGCGGAGTGGGTAAGTTCCGTGACCCGGGATCTGGCGGAGCGTTATAACCAGGAAGCCTTCGACGCCTGTTATCTTTGCTACCACCGCTTTAAATCCATGCTGCAGCAGGAGGTGCTTATGGAACGGCTCCTCCCCTTCAAAGAGCCGGAGGCTGAAATTCAGGCCATTGACTACCTCTTTGAACCGGACCGGCAGTCGGTGCTTGACCTGGTGGTGCCGCGGTATCTGGAAACCCGGATCACTACCGCGCTCTATGAATCAACCACCAGCGAGTATGCCGCGCGCATGTCCGCCATGGATCAGGCGTCCAAAAATGCAAGCGAAATGATCGAGAAGTTAACCCTGACCTATAACAAGGTCCGCCAGGAAATGATTACCAAGGAACTGATGGATATCGTCGGAGGCGCGGAGGCATTACAATGAACGAGCAGACAAATCAAGACATGAAAGGTGTGGTAACCCAGGTCATCGGACCGGTGGTGGACTTCCGTTTTGAGACGGGTGGTCTTCCCCCGCTCTACGGCGCCATCAAGGTGACCAATCCCGCCATCGACGACCGGCAGGAGAACCTGGTGCTGGAGGTGGCCAAGCATCTGGGCGATTGTACCATCCGCTGCATCGCCATGGACACCACCGATGGCCTGGTCCGGGGGATGGAGGGCATCTATCGCGGCGAGCAGATTACCATGCCGGTGGGCAATGAAATTCTGGGAAGGATTCTCAATGTAATTGGAGACCCGGTGGACGAAATGGGACCGGTGCTTACCGAGAAGCGATATCCCATTCACCGTCCGGCGCCCAGCCTGCTTGACCAGGACACCAAGGTCGAGCCTTTTGAAACGGGCATAAAGGTTATTGATCTGCTTGCCCCCTACTCCCGGGGCGGCAAGATCGGCCTCTTCGGCGGCGCGGGTGTGGGAAAGACGGTCATTATCATGGAGCTGATCCACAATGTTGCCATTCACCACGGCGGCTTTTCCATTTTCGGCGGGGTGGGGGAACGAACCCGCGAAGGCAATGACCTGTGGCTGGAGATGAAAGAGTCGAAGGTCATCGACAAGGCGGCGCTCATCTACGGGCAGATGACCGAGCCGCCGGGCGCCCGCGCCCGCGTGGCGCTCGCGGCGCTCACCGCCGCCGAGTACTTCAGGGATGAGAAGGGGCAGGACGTGCTGCTCTTTATTGACAATATCTTCAGGTTTACCCAGGCGGGTTCGGAAGTGTCCGCCCTCCTGGGCCGGATGCCGTCGGCGGTGGGATATCAACCGACCCTGGCCACCGACCTTGGTGAACTGCAGGAGCGGATTACCTCGACCCGCAACGGGTCAATCACGTCAGTCCAGGCCATTTATGTGCCGGCTGATGACCTCACCGACCCCGCGCCGGCGACCACCTTTGCCCACCTGGACGCTACCACGGTTCTCTCCCGGCAGATTGCCGAGCTGGGCATCTATCCCGCGGTGGACCCTCTCGATTCGACCTCGAGAATCCTCGATCCCCAGGTGCTGGGCGATGAACACTACCAGGTTGCCCGTGAGGTGCAGCAGACCCTGCAGCGCTACAAGGAGCTGCAGGACATCATCGCCATTCTGGGCATGGAAGAGCTTTCCACCGAGGACAAGCTGATCGTTGCCCGCGCGCGAAAGATACAGCGGTTTTTATCCCAGCCGTTCTTCGTGGCGGAGGATTTCACCGGCATCCCGGGGATCTATGTGAAGCTGTCCGACACCATCAAGGCATTCAAAGAGCTGGTGTCCGGCAAACATGATGACATACCCGAGCAGGCGTTCTACATGGTCGGAACCATTGACGATGTTCTGGCCAAGGCGGAAAAGCTCCGGGCGGTTGGCGGAACGTCGGCGTGAGCGGCCGGGCGGGTTCTTCCGAGTCGCGCCGGCAAACCCCACAATAGAGGCTCAAATAATATGGCAGAGACATTCCTGCTGGAGGTGGTGACACCCCGTTCGGTGGTGATCAGCGCTGATGTTGAAGAGATGAGCGCTCAGGGCGCAGAAGGTGAATTCGGGGTGCTTCCGGGACACACGTTTTTTTTCACCCGGATTGCCCCGGGAGAGCTTTCATACCGGGTCAAAAGCAACGGACGTTCCCTCATGCTGGGCGATGGATACGCCGAGGTTACTGATGACCGGGTGACCATACTGGTTGACTCGGCTCAGCCGAAGTAAATCTTGGTTTTTCCTATAGCGGGAAAAGGGAATAGACGATTGATTTATGGTAGAGGCAACTGAACGGTTGCCTCTATTTGTCTTGGGGTTACGGAGCTTATCCGGTTGTCGGCCTTCAAGGCCCGGGTCGGCGGGTAAGCAAAAGCCGGCAGGCACTAATCGAAATATTTATTTGATAACAAAGCGGCATGGCCCGCCGCCCGGGTGAATCCAGCGCTCATTGTATAGCTGCTGCTTATCCCGCTGTTTTTTAAGACCGAACCTCCACCCATCACCGCCGGTTGAATTTTATTATTGACACAAAGGTGAAATAGCATTATAAATCGATACGGTTCGTATCGTTTATATTTGGGTTCGAAGACTTTGGTTCATTGCAAGCAGTCTAAGAATTCTTACGCTAACGCTAACTCGGACGGGGCGAAATTGATGCGGATACGATGTTCAACCAAGTCATGTTCCGGAAAAATTATTCTTCCGGGAATATTAATACTGGTTTTTACTGCCTGCACCGGTTCAAACCGGGGCGACCAGGCTCCACCGCCGCCGCTGGTTGAAACCATGGAGATTAAGCTGGAGGATGTCGCCTGGGAACCGGAGTTCATCGGTCAGGCGGCCGGCTTCCTTGAAGTCGAGATACGCGCCCGCGTCGGGGGCATTCTTGAAAAGCGGATGTTTGAGGAAGGCCGTTTTGTAAAGCAGGGAACACAGCTGTTCCAGATCGATCCGGTTCCTTACAAGATCGAGCTTGAGCGTTCAAAAGGAACCCTCGCTCAGGTGGAGGCCAACCTTGAGCGGACCCGCAGGGAATATGTGCGGGTTGCGGCGCTCTTTGACGAAGATGCGGTCAGCGAAAAGGAGCGGGATGAGGCGGAGATGGCCTTTAAGGCTGCTTCCGCCGACCTGCAGGTTGCCCGGGCAAACCTCCATGACGCGGAAGTTAAATTAGGCTATACCCGGGTGGATGCCCCGATTTCGGGCATCGTGCGCAAGGAATCCTGTTCCGTGGGGACGCTGGTGACCACCACCGCGGATGGAAGCCTGCTCACCACCATGGTCCAGGTGGATCCGCTGTACATCAACTTTTCCGTGCCGGGTTCGGACTTTGCCCGGATAAAGCAATTGTTACGGAGCGGGGCCGTTTCAAGACCCGGGGGAAAACAGCTGGTAACCATTGTTTACCCGGACGGCAGACTCCATCCCCTTCCCGGCGCGATTGTTTTCACCGACAGCACCGAAGACCCCAAGACCGCGACCATCCGCGCCAAAGTGGAGCTTCCCAACCCCGACACCCAGCTCATGCCCGGCCAGTTCGTGCGGGTTCGACTCAAGGGGCTGCAGTTTAAACAGGTAATCCCGATTCCCCTGCAGGCCATCTTTACCACCCAGCAGGGACCCTCGGTGTACGTTCTGGACGAGAACATGCAGGCCAACATGCGGCAGGTCACCGAACAGCTGGCCCTGGGGAAGCGGACGATCATTTCATCGGGTCTCCGGGAAGGTGAGCGCATCGTCACCGCCGGAATGATTAAGGTGCAGCCCGGCATGACGGTGCGCCCGGCGCCTACTGAAGAATACCCGGCGTCCCCACCGGCGACCGCGGCCAAGGGAGAGCAATGATTTCGCATTTTTTCATCGACCGGCCTATATTTGCCACGGTTATTTCCCTGCTCTTCATCCTGGCCGGCGGCATAGCCCTGCGCGGGCTTCCCATCGCCCAATTCCCCGACCTGGTTCCGCCGACGGTCAAGATCAAGGCCACCTACACCGGCGCCAGCGCCGAGGTGGTGGCGCAAACCGTGGCCGCTCCGCTGGAACAGGCGGTCAACGGCGTTGATGACATGATCTACATGAACTCGATCGCCTCAAGCGACGGCAACCTGGAGATCACCGTGACCTTTGCCCTGGGCACGGACCCCGACCAGGCCACCATTGATGTCAACAACCGGGTGCAGCGGGTGATGCCGTCCCTGCCCGAGGATGTGCGCAGATTCGGGGTCACGGTTGAGGAACAATCGCTGACCATCCTCATGGTAATCTCGCTGTCCTCGCCGGGCGGCGTATACGATACCACCTACCTGAGCAATTATGCGCTGATAAACATTATGGATGACCTGAAACGCATCCCCGGGGTGGGCGAAGTATGGTTGTGGGGGGCCCGCGACTATTCCATACGCATCTGGCTCAAACCGGACAAGATGGCGCAGCTCGGGCTTACCGCATCGGACGTGGTCGAGGCGGTGCGCAGCCAGAACATGCAGTATGCCGCGGGCAAACTCGGCCAGCCCCCGGTCGGCGACGACACCGGCCGCGTATACTCGCTGATTTTACGGGGGAGGCTCAACGAGCCTGAGGAGTTCGGCGATATTATCCTTCGGGCGAACCCCGACGGCAGCTGCCTGCGCCTGAAGGACGTGGCGCGCCTCGAGCTGGGCGCCCTGATTTACGAATTCACCGGCAGATGCGACGGCGACCTGTCCGTGCCGATCATCGTC
>CAYWLT010000122.1:7373-8842 GCA_964459295.1 uncultured Thermodesulfobacteriota bacterium | reverse complement strand
GATATTTGGGTTTTGAAATTGTTTGGGATTTGGGATTTAGAATTTGCCCCTCTTCGTGAGCTTCGTGGTGAAAAAGAACAGGGTTCAGGGTCAAAAAACAGTTGGCAGTTACCAGTTGACAGTGGTCAGCAAAGAGTAGGGCGCAGGGTTAAGTGCATAGCCAGCAGCTCCTGCATCCTGTATCCTGCATCCTGCATCCTGTATCCTGCATCTTGCATCCTGCTCATCACTCTCGCCAGATAGATTTATCGATAAAGCCTCTGACAAACCCGGAAGTCCATGACACAATGGTCAGACACAGCATGCCGGAATACTTCAGGGATTTGAAAAAGTCCTTTGTCTTTATAAGGAAAAGAGCAAAGGGCAATGCCGCAAGGCAGACGAAAAGCCACAGCGCCAGCGAGGGCCGGTAGAGAAGCAGGATTATTTCCAGACAGAGAAGAAAAAATAAAATGGGCGGGATGAAATGGATTTTTTGGAAGAAGCCGTGCTTTTGCACCAGTTTCACATGCGCCCGTCCGTACCGGAAATGCATGCGCCAGAATCCCCGCAGGGTTCTGGGTCGGTAGTGATATACAATTGCCCCGGGATTGAAGATCAAGGTATATCCTGCGTTGATGAGCCGGTAGTCAAATTCCAGATCCTCGCAGGGCCAGAGGTCTTTCTTAAATCCTTCCTGCATGGTAAAGGCCTTTCTTCGGTACATCATGTTGCAGGTTGGATTGTGCTTTACCTCCATCACGGTTGTGCTGGTTTTAAGATAATCGGAGCTGAAGGAGATGAGCTTCATAAAATCGTGCACATCTTTCCCGAACGGCGCTTCATCGTCCGGGCAGAGCTGGTCGCCGCCCACCCCCATGACCGTATCCCCGGTAAAATGGTCAAGCAGTTCATTGAGCCATTCCGGGTGGATGATGCAGTCGCCGTCGGTAAACGCCAGGTAGTCACCGGCTGCGCGATCGATGGCCAGGTTGCGGGCCGCGGCGGGCCCGACGCCCTCGGTGGTGATGACGGTAACGGCGGGAAAGTTCCGGAGCAGCTCCCCGGTGCGGTCGGTTGAGCCGTCATTGACCACGATGATTTCATAATTGGGGTAAGTGAGGGCCTGAAGGGAGCGCACGCATTTCTCTATGGTGCGCTCCTCGTTCTTAACCGGGATGATGATTGATATTAAAGGCTGCACGATTCTTGCCTCTCAGCAGGCTTATAAAGATGTTAAGATACCTCACAGCTCTGCTGTGAGATGAATATGAGACCCGTTTTTTTGTCATTCTGAGGCGCAAGCCGAAGAATCTTGTCTTTTTACATCAGCGAGAAGGAGATCCTTCGTTTCACTCAGGCTGACCAACTGACTGCATCATGCCATGTCAAGTTTCATTCGCGGCTGAAAGCCGCTCCTACCGGCTGGGCATGACAAACCAGCTTCAAGCACGCTTTACCGAGGGGTTTTCAGTCAGCACTCCATTACT
>CAYWLT010000122.1:0-7273 GCA_964459295.1 uncultured Thermodesulfobacteriota bacterium | reverse complement strand
CACTCCATTACTCCAGCCCTTATTGTATATCCCCTTCAGTCCCAGTTGCATTTGAACACCCTATACCGCATGGTGGTGGGATACAGCGGCAGGGTCGTGTGCAGGAGCTGGAAATATTTTTCATTGGCCGGCTGCAAAAGGTTAAGAAGCCTGTCCCATTCGGCAAACATCACCAGGTAATCCGGCCGCTTTTCCTTCAGGTAATCGATGATCCTCCGCTCGCTTAAGGGGATGGCCCTTTTTGACTGCGCATCCAGGTAATACCGGGTGATCTCCGGATTGACCAGACCCACCAGGTCCAGCATGTTTCTTCCCGAAAAATATCCCACCGCGCCAATATCGTGCAGGGCGATCAAGGAGTTCTCCAGGGTGTTGCGCTTCAGCCACAGGGCAAGATCTATTTTGAGATTCCTGGTCGAGATGATTTCGTTGGTATAGGTTTTCTCGGCAGCAAGAAACGAGGCACCCTGGTTGTAGATGAGCGATACCGTGATAAGGGCCATGAGGGTGATGCGCGCGGCCTTTTTTCTCACCATGCCGGATGCAATGACCGCACCGCTGGCAACGGCCATGATGACCAAGGGAATGAAGGTGTGCTGGTACCGGTTCCAGTAGTTGTGAATGGCCCCGGGATAGAGAAACAGGTATGCGCCGTAGAACAGCATGAAGAAAAACCAGAGATAGGGAAGGGCGATCACCCGTCGCGCGAACAGCATCAGGGGAAGTACGAGCAGTGCAGCAGGATAGATGAAAGAACCGTAAAAGGGAAGAAAACGGTTCTTAAAGAAACCGGCCTTGTTGATGAAGGGCATGGTGGTCTCGCCGAAAAAGACCGCCTTGGCGTAGGCCGTGCCGGGCAGCAGGGTGCCGGTCTGCCGCAGCGAGAGTAAAAGGTAGGGGGCGATCAGTGCGAAACATATGCCAACGGCAGCAGCCAGACGCTTGACATGCCGGGCATCCCGCTCGCGGCAGCAGCGGATGATCTGCCAGGTCCAGATGGAAACGCCGACAAACCAGCCCTCCGGCCTGGTGAGGATGGAAAGGGCGAGGGGAACGGCGTACAGCGGCTTACCCTGCCGGCGATCATAGAGGTAAAAGGTCAGGAGTGAGAAAAAGATGAACGCGGTGGTCTCCAGCCCGCTCAGCGCGTCGAAGACGAGCCAGCCGCTGGTTGCCATCATCATGCCGGCCAGCAGCGCAGTACGCCGGCTGTTATAGAGCGCCCGGATCCAGAGATAGACGATGAAAGAGGAAAGGGCAAAGAAAATAATGCCGGTTGCCAGCGATGCTTCCTCCAGTTTCGTGAAGCGACCGAGCAGGGCTACGCAGACAATATGCAGGGGGCTGGTGGCTCCGGACAAGAAATGAGTGCCGTCATAGGTAATGCCTTTGTACCGGGAGAGGTTTTCGGCAAAGCGCAGGGTGATGTAACTGTCGTCAAAAACCAGGAGACGCTCCGGATTGTGTTTCAGGAAACAACCGACAGCCAAAAGCGATATGATGAGGATGAGCGACAGGTCCAGCGCACTGGCGCGGAGATGCAACGGCTGGTCTTTTTGTTCCATAGAACCCTGAGACCGCGTGAGCTCAAAAAGATTTTGTCTTTGGATACTTTGGAGTGATATGATATATTACAATCATTTGAAAAGCAACCCGGAATGATGGCCGAACCATCGGCGGCGCCGGCCGGGACGATGCGCCATCGCCGGACGAAAAAAGCAATACTTAAGGGAACCTCTAATTATTCATTTTCTTGTCATTCCCCGACTTGATCGGGGAATCCATGTGTTTGATTTTTATGGATTCCCGCTTTCGCGGGAATGACAGAAAGAGGTTGTGTGGTGAATTTTTAGAGGTACCCTTAAGGGATGAGGATACCGGTAACGACATGCTCTTCAACCTCATGGTAGGCTGCGGCATATTTTTAATCACCAATCTGTCCCTGCTTTACGCTTCGCACCTGGTTGTGCGGCGATTCATGCGGCAGTGCCCCGCTCCGGCGCGGCTGGCAGGGAGCGCCACGATCCCGTATGCCTGTATCATCCTACTGTTCCAGGCGCTGTCGCCGTTCCACGCCATTTCCAGGCTCTGGGTAACGGTTTCCTGCCTCGTCGTGGCCGGCCTTTGCCATATCCTGTGGGGCCGACACCGGGATTTCAGCGCCGATCTCGAACCTTTAAGTATCTGGCTGCGGGACGGGATTCGTTCACGATGGGCGGTGCTGATGGTGATGTGCGGCTTTGTACTGCTGCTCTCGCTTTCCCGCGCCCTGCTCATGCCGCCGCTGGCCTGGGACTGCCTGACCTACCACCTTACCTTTGCGACCCTGTTTTTGAAAAAGGGGGCGCTGGTGCTTTTTAAGGCGCCAGACCAGATTGCCTACGCCGGCCTCTTTCCCATCAACGGGGAAATTTTCGCCTCCTGGCTGCTCCTTCCCTTCGGCACGGATGTGCTGCTGAATGCGCTCAACTTTCCGTTCCTGCTGCTGGGGGTGCTCTGCTGCTACGCGATCGCGCGGGAGCTGGGCTTGAGCCGGAAAGAGGCGGCTTTTGCCCCCGCCCTGATAATGTTTGCGCCGGTAATCTATGTGCAAGTCACCACCGAATACCTGGACATTGCCACCCTGACGTTTTGCTGCGCATCGGTTCTCTTTACCCTCAGGTATCTGAGGCAGGAACTGCTCATTGATTGTGTTCTGGCGCTTGTCGCCGCCGGCATACTGCTCGGGTTGAAATACAATGCCATTCCCGCCGTCGGCATCATTGTGCTGGCGCTCTTCCTGAAAGCGTTGTTCTTCAGCCATCAGCTCAGCTTCTTCAAGAAGGCCGGTGTCATCCTTGCAGGCATTGCGATTGTGCTCGCGCTGGGGGGCAGGCAGTACATTGTGAATCTTGTCGAGGCGAACAATCCCCTCTACCCATTCCCGGTCCGGATTGCTGATCACGAGCTATTTGAGGGCTCGCTCTATCTGGAGCAGGTCAAGAACTGGATTCAGGACTACGAGCAGGAGAACGGCTGGGACAAATTCAGCCTGTGGGAAAAAGAGTATCGAAAATTTTGCTATCTTGCGACGACTGCCGGGCCGAAATTTCTGATCTTTCTGGTACTGGCGGTAGCCTCGTTCTTTGCCAGGCCGCGGTACCTCTCCAGAGGGGCATGGCTTTTTCTGAGCGTGATCTGGACAATACCGGTGGCGTTTTTTTATCTCAACACCACCACCGACTTTGCCCGCAGGGCATACTGGACCGATGGAAGCTTTCGCTTCCTCTCTCCCTATATTGCCTTATGTACCATCCAGGGCATGCTGTTTATCAAGCGGATTAAGGGATACACCCGGGCGATTGATTTCATCCTGGTCGCGCTCATTGCCTGGGACCTGCTGTACATCAATAAAACGCATCTCTGGGAGGTAACGGTCGCCTACCCGTTTATCGTGCTGACCGCCCTCATCGGTGCACTGCTTCTCAGCCGGGCGCGGGAGCGGGCAGTCCAAAGCATTCCGGAAGATTCACCGTCCCGGGTGCGGCGCCGAAGGCTTGTGTATGCCGCGGCCATCATCCTTTTCGGCGCGGGCCTTTACGGTCTGCAAAGCTATCGCGACAGCACCAGGTACCAGTATTACCGCGTTCACCAGGATCTTCATGACTTTCCGCGAAACTTCGTGGATGCCTGGGAGTTTCTGGACCGGCCCGGCGAGAAGAAAACCATTGCCTTGAGCGCGGGCTGGGACCCGCCCAGCCATAAATGGTTCTTCTATCCTTTGTTTGGAAGATGGCTGCAGAATGATGTTGAATACCTGTCGGCGAAGCACAAATGGGAGGTTCCCACCTGGGTTGACCGGGGCATGCTCAGGGGTGATGATTATTCGATATGGCTCTACAATGTAAAGGCAAAAAAGGTGAACTACATTCTGGTGGAGGCGCCATGGCCGGTTGAGATGTCGTGGATGCTGCGCGACCGGGAACAGTTTCGGCTGGTCTTCTCCAACAACGACTGCAAGATATTCGGGTACACGGGGAGCAGTTGAGAAGAAGGGGCAGGGTACAGGGGGCAGGAAAAAATCCTAAGCACCAATCTCTAAATCCTAAACAAATCCAAATGACCGAAATTTCAAAGAAGACAAGAATAATTATTAGCCGGGGCTTGGAACATTTGATATCTGGGTTTTGAGATTGTTTGGGATTTGGGATTTAGGATTTAGAATTTGCTCCTCTTCGTGATGAAAAAAGAGGGTACAGGATCGGTGAGGCGTCCTAACCCTTTAGTTTTTCCCCCTCCGTTTATAAATGCCCAGTTTGCTGTTGGCCTCTCCCAGCTTTGTTTCCACCCGCATATCCACAAGGTTGTATGATCGCGAGAGCTGCCCGCCCAGGTATTCATCCCACATCTTGAAGAGGAACACCTCCTCTACCAGGTAATTGATTTTCTCCCGTTCCAGGTAGCGGTCCATGGTCTTCGAGTATAAGGCGAAATACGCATCGCGGTTGACCACGCCGTCCAGGTTGACCACCCGGTTGTCGAGCCAGTAGCTGTGGCAGCCTGATTGAAACGTGCCAACCTTGACACCGGAAGGGATGCGCTCCCGGGCGAAGAGGGAGGCCGAGAGATACCGTGCCGGAAGCTGGTTGGACCACTGGTCCCGGTACTGGGCGGCATACGAAAAGATATACACGGTAAAAAGAGCCGCCAGGATGACCCCCGCCGGAAGTGCTTTCAGGCGCAGCTTTGACTGCGCAAAACCCAGCACGGCCGCGTGAAGGAAAAGCAGCAGGGTGAAAACCGGGTAGAGGTAGCGGTTGAGATGCCAGAAGCCGCCGATGACAAAAATGTAGGAAAGCACCAGGATGATCTGAAATGTCCAGACGGGACGCAAAAGGGAGCGCAGCCTAATGTTCCGCAGCGCCAGGAGAAATCCGGCCAGGCTGAGAGCGGTAATCAAAAGCGGCCACAGCTGGAACGGAGTGAGGGCTGCCAGCGGCTGAAAGGCAAACAATTCCTTTTTGAAGTACATGTACATCAGGGAAACAAAATCCCGGTGCCCGGGATGGCGGAAATCGAACAAAACGCCGGTCACCAGCCGCACCGCCCGCCCGCTGATGGGCAGGATAGCACCCGTGTCAGCAATGGTGAAGGCAATCCAGGGAGCGGCAACCAGCAGGGCGGTCACCGCGCAGAGAAAGATATTCCGCACCCGCAACGGCAGCATCTGTCGGTCAATGCTGACGGCGAGCCAGAGCTGGTCAATGGCGACGGCAACACCCAGCATGGCGATATCCACGCGCGTCCAGAATCCGATGCCTAATGCGAGTCCCAGAACGCACCACGGGCGGATTCTACCGGGAGAGCGCTGCATGATCTTCCAGTAGTAACTGATGATGATAAGCGCCATGAGCAGGGCCAGGGTTGTCTCCATGCCGTTTATGGACTGGTACATCACGTAGGGCGACCAGATCCAGACGGACACCAGAAATGCGGCAATGGCTCGGCCCGCCACATGCTTCAGCAATCGATAGAGCAGCAGGTTGGCGGCGAACCCGAGGAGCGCGTTGAGGGAGAGGGCAAGGTGGATGGGCAGTTCCCGGCTGTTCCGGACAAGCACGAAAAAGGGGGAGTAGAGGAAGGCGAGCAGCGGCTGAAACCCGCTGGTGAGCTGCAACGACGGCGCATAACCCGCAATCCAGTCGGCCAGGTCCCGGCTGATCTTGAAAAAGATGTATGAATCATCCATCAGCGGGCCGTTGCCGGTGATAAGCCGGAATCGTTCAAGGCTGCTGAGCGGCTGCCAGGCGAATGCCAGATGCAGGATCAGCGCCCCGGTCGCGGATAGGCAAAAGATGATATTTCCCCTGATGGCTCCTGCCACCCTTGTAAGATACTGCATAAGCGTTGAACCGGTGCCTGTGGACCGGTGGTTATAGCAGGGTGAAAATACCCCATTCCCCTATTTGATTTATTTTTTGCAGCGCTTTACTTGCAGTAAGCATATCATTCTGATGCCTTATCTTGGCAAGAAATTGGCTGTTGTTCATGCCCGGGTCTTCCCAGGTTTGAAATACCAGATACTTGATCCCCATTTTTGTTAAAGCCTTTACATCAATCCCTTTTGTGAAGTTAAGAACTGCTGGCTTTGGATAAAAAGGATCAGGACCTTTGTTTTTGATGAATCTATCCGGCAGATTGGATGCAACAATCACATGAAGATAGCTCCACCGGTTTGTGTCGATCAATATTTTATCCGTATCTGCCAGATTTAACGTTCTGAGGAAGGTGCCTACCATTAAATGATCTCTTGTGAAATCCGAATTTTTGGTCCGTCGGGAAGTATCAGCATAAAATGATGCCACAAATAATGAGGCTAAAATTACCAGTGAGGTATAATACACATGACGATTGATAGATATAGCTGAGCAAAATTTATAAATCAGATGCGCGAGAAAGGGAAGAAGCAGAAAAAGAGCAGGGCCGGCCACTCTCCAAAAATTATGATTGGGAAGGGCATACATTACAAATCCCATGATCGTCATTCCAAAAATCGGCATTATCAAAAGCAGTAACAACAACCTTACTTTCCTGTCTTGAATTGCATGGTAAATGATCGACAGAAGACCGGCAATCAATGGACTGAAAACAGATTGTTCAATGAATTGATACAAGAAACTTCCCTGCCATATCTTCATTAAGTCCTTACCATGGACATTAATATAAGCCTTTGAAACGGAAGAAAACGCCCACATTCTATTGGTAAAATACGCCGAAAGAAACCAGTATAATGAAAAAGATGATAAAATGATAATATTTATCAGATATAGACGCCAGCTAGGCTTTCCATTTATGAAGCATTGAAAACTCAGTATGCAGACCATTGTAGCACACACAAACCAGCCTTCATATCTGAGAGCCGAGCATAGTAAAAAACAAATGCTGCTGAATAACAGATCTACTTTCCTTTCATCGATGATCCACCCTAGGGCATAGGCGCACCCCAGTGTCATAAAGCACATAAAATAAATTTCTGAGAGAGGTGCGACACTGAACACCAATCGGTGGGGAAAATAAATAGCAAGAATCCCGGTTATGATGGATATAGTGCTGTTGCCAAATAACCGGTGAGACAAGAATATTATCGCCATTGAGGTCAGCATGCCGGCCAGCAATGTCAGAATCCGTGGCGTGAGGAACAAATCATTATATATCAAGATACCCAGCTTGTTTATAAGAGCATATAAGGGGAGCCAGTACGTGGGCCTTAGTATCTGGCTGAACGGCATCTCCG
>CAYWLT010000121.1:0-9012 GCA_964459295.1 uncultured Thermodesulfobacteriota bacterium | reverse complement strand
TTCCATTATAAAGTCTCATGTTTACGGAAAGCGCTTCCGGGTCGGACCCGATAAAGGCCTCTTTGGCCAGAATAGTAGTGGACATGGACGGATCACGCCGGTCGGAGATAAATATCCCCTGCATATTACCGCTGCGCGCGGCTATTTTGTCAACGTAGATGATCATTCCTTCAAATGAATCGTTGAAGACCCGCTCCTGCATCCCCACCTCCGAGCTGGTCTTGGCGATTTTATAGGCGAACTCACGCAGCGAAGCGAAACCCCAGGGATAGGCGTAAACAATGATTGCCCCGGTAAGACAAAATGCCAGGAAGGCAAACGCCCCCACCGGAATAATGAGCTGATAGAGGCTGATGCCGGAGGATTTGAGTGAGGTTATTTCATTATCGGCCGACAGTCTTCCTAAGGCAAGCAGGACGGACAGGAGCACCGACATGGGAATGATATAAACCAGAAAAGGCATAAATATATAGGTAATCAGCCGGCCGACATCAAAAAGCGAAAGTCCCTTGTTGATGAAAAGGTCGGAAAAGCGAAGGGTTCTACCCATGAGCATGATCATGCTGAAAATGAGCAGGCTGATCAGAAAAGGACCAAAGAGCTCGCGGAAGACATAGCGGTTGAGAATTTTGAACTTTATTGAAGGCATGGATGTCATGCGTCGGGTAGAATCAATTCTTGCAACTGAAAGGATGCGATGGATGCCGAACGCCCTGACCGCACTGTATCACAGTGAATCTAATTTTCCAGCAGAATCTTTCTAAATTGCGGCGTGTGCGGATGCAAGGAGATCAGCCTGCCGACAGAATTGTCTTGAAAAAAAATGATCTAACCATATAATTAAGCGACCAGCCGAGAAAAACAGCATTGCATACTGATGAAAAAACCACCGGTTCAAGACCCGCGGAAGATACTGATTATCCGATTAAGCGCTATCGGCGATGTGGTCCGGACGCTGCCCGCCCTGCGCGCTCTTCGCCGAAAATTTCCGGAGGCTTATATCGCCTGGGTGGCGGAAGACAGTTCGGCGGATCTGCTGAGCGGTCATCCGGATCTGGACCGGGTTTTTGTTTTTAAACGGAGCGAGTGGAAAAAGCACCGCCGCGGACTCTCCGGGCTGCTTGCTGCGGTCCGGCAAATTGCATCTGTCGTCCGTGAGATACGCCGTGCGGGCTTTGACCTGGTTCTTGATTTTCACGGAATTTTGAAGAGCGGCCTGGTGAGTCTTTTTTCGGGGGTTCCCTTCCGGGCCGGCCTGAGTGGTTCCTATGTCAAGGAGGGCAACCATCTTTTCAACAATTATCATGTGGATGTGGGGTCGGCATCCATCAGCCGGATTGAAAGGAATTTGCGCTTTATCCGTTTTCTGGGAATCGATGAGCAGGATCGCTACGATCCGGTCATTCCGGTTACCGATGCGGATCGGATCGATACCGACCGTTTTCTGAAAGAGCATGGCCTTGCCGGCGAAGAACCGCTCATCGTCATTCATCCCGGGACAAGCCGGAAAACACTCTACAAAAGATGGGACCCCGCATCCTATGCGGTTCTGGCAGACCGGCTTATCGAAGAACTCAGGGCAAAGGTCGTATGGACGTGGGGACCGGGCGAACATGAAACGGTCCAGTCCATTGTCGGCTGCATGCGCCATGCCTCAATCGTGGCCGGGCGCATGACCCTCACTCGCCTGGCGGAGCTCTTTCGCCGCGCCGCCCTGTTTGTGGGAAGCGACAGCGGACCGATGCACCTAGCCTGCTTTGTGCAGACGCCGGCGGTGGTGTTGTATGGCCCGACCGACCCGGTGGTGAATGCGCCGTATCCATACAGCCGCTTTATCATGCTGCGCAAGGACGTGTCCTGCAACCCCTGCCGCAAGCGGGATTGCAGCCGGGTTGATTGCATGGCCGCCATAACCCCTGAAGAGGTGTATGAGGCGGCGATCGCCCTGATACGCGGTGGGAGTGCACACGCGGCGGCCGGCGGTCGGCAGGTCAGGACATGATTACACCGCCGCCGCTCGGCTCCATTGAGAAGGTACTGGTGCGGGGGGTGAACTGGATTGGCGATACCATATTGACCCTGCCCGCCATTCAAGGGATTAAGAAGCTGATGCCGCGGGCCCGCGTCAGCGTTCTGGCAAAGCAACACCTTTGTGCACTGTACAGAAATGACCCCGGGGCGGATGAAGTTATTCCCCTCCCGTCGGGGAACGGGGTTGCACTGCTGAAAGAGGAATCGGAACTTATCCGCCGCCTCAAAAGTGAGCGGTATGACCTGACGATGATATTTCCCCGCTCGCCCCGGGCGGCCCTGATGCCGTACCGCGGCGGCATCCGCTACCGTCTCGGATATGCATGTAACGGAAGAGGCATTTTACTCACCCACGCTCTGCCGGAGACCGCGCAGCTGTTGCGCTGCCATCAGGCGGATTATTATTATCATCTGGCACAATATTTGGGCGACTGCGGTGCGCGGGAGCTTCCCCGTCTGCATATCGGCGGTGATGACGCGGCGTGGGCGGAATCATATTGTGATGAAGCCGGTTTTACGCGGAATCACGCGCTTATCGCCATTAATCCCGGTTCCACCTACGGGCCGGCCAAGTGCTGGCCGCCGGGTAGATATATCGAGCTGGCGCGGCGGCTTATTTCCTCACCCCGCAACCGGCTGCTGCTTGTAGGCGGGGCGGACAATGCCCGTCTGATTGAGTATATGTTTCTCAGCCTCAACCGCCGGGCGGCATGCGCGGTGGGGAAGGACCTGATGCGCCTGGCGGCGCTGTTGAAGCGCTGTGGCCTGTTGATTACCAATGACACCGGGCCGATGCATATGGCGGCCGCGGCGGGAACCCCGGTGATAGCCCTGTTCGGCTCAACCGATCCCGTTACCACGTCGCCGCTGGGCCCGGACAGCCGTGTGATCCGCCGGCAGACCGACTGCAGTCCCTGCCTCAGACGGCGCTGTCCCCGGGATCATCACTGCATGGAGGCGCTATCGGTGGATGAGGTGGAAGCGGTGGTGTTGGAGCAGATGTCCAGTTATGAAGATGAAAGACGTAACCGGTTGGCAGCCACGCCAATGGGTACATCAAGCGGTGCATGATGAGACCTCCGATTTCAGCCTGTATCATCACCTACAACGAAGAAACAAACATTGAGGCCTGCCTCGAGTCGATTGCCTGGGTTGATGAAATTATCGTGGTGGACTCGCTGAGCGGCGATCGCACCGTCGAGTTGTGCCGAAAGCACACCGACCGGGTCTATCTGAAGGAGTGGCAGGGACACGTGCGACAGAAAAATTACGCCCTCCAATTAGCCCGGCATGAGTGGGTGCTGTGTCTCGATGCCGACGAGCGGGTATCACCGGAGCTGCGTCGCGAAATCGAGGAGTGTTTTTCAACGGAAAATCGGTCGGTGGACGGATATTATTTCCCCCGCCACTCATTCTATCTGGGACGATGGATCAATCACGGAGGGTGGTATCCGGATTACAAGCTGCGGCTCTTTAAGAAATCCAGGGGTCGCTGGGGCGGCAAGGATCCCCATGACCGGGTGATGCTCGACGGCGACGGCGTCTATTTGCAATCGGACCTTTTGCATTATGTGTACCGCAACCTCTCGCATCAGCTTCAGACGGTTGACAGTTTTTCATCAATTACCGCCGCCGGGCTTGATGCCGACGGCGAGCGGTTTTCGCCGGCCCGGCTGGTGCTTCGTCCGATCTTCAAATTTATCGGCACCTATCTCATCAAGCGCGGCTTCCTGGACGGTCTGCCGGGATTTATCATATCGGTGACGTCCTCGTTTTACGTTTTCCTCAGATACGCCAAGCTCTGGGAGCTGCAGCAGCGCGGGGAGGATGGATATTCCAAACCGAAACGCACATAAGCCATCCGCCTTCGTTGCCTTCAGCGACCGGGGCATCCACTGGATTGCCGATCCCGCCTGCCGGCATCTCCTTCCTGCGGCGCTGGAAGCGCTGCTTCATCCCTGGGCATCCGAAACATGCCGCTTGCTTCGCGAAAACCCGGTGCGAAGAAGCGTGATCCTTCGTCTTCCTCACGCCGGGGAGGCTATCTTCGCCAAGCTTTATAAAAAGCCGGCCTCGGCGGCGCGGTTAAAATATCTCCTTCTTCCTTCCAAGGCATCGGCGGAGTGGAAGTCCATGCGTAAGCTTTTCCGGCGCGGGCTTCCCGTTGCATATCCTCTGGCCCGCGGAGAAAAGAGAAAATTCGGCTTTTTAGATGAGGCATATCTTTTCACCCGGGCTTTGGAGGGAGCCGCCACCCTGACCGAGATCTGCTCCCGCCATCATTCATTTGCCCGGCGTAAGGCACTGGCAGAAGAGACGGCAAAGCTGGTTGCGGCGGTTCACCGGGAGGGGTTTTTCTTCCGCGATCTTCATGCCGGCAATATCCTGCTTGCCCCGAGCACGGACGAGATAAGCCGTCTCTATCTGATCGATTTTCACAAGGTGTGGCACACGGGATGGGTGCCGCTCTGGATGCGGGCGAGGGATCTGGCCCAGCTGCACAATTCGCTCAGCCTATCGCGGACCGTCCGGATGCGATTTCTCAGATGCTACCTCGGCCATGCAAACCTTCCCGCGGCTGCGCTCCCTGAGCTGGCGAGACGGATTGAGCGCACGGCCGCAAGGATGTGGTCCACCCACCTCAGGAGCCGCACCAAACGCTGCCTTAAGCAAAGCTCTGAATTTTCCATCAGCGCCCGAGGGGCGTGTACCATATACCGGAACCGGATTTACCCGGAGCCGCTTATAGAAGCGTTGCTTGACCGCTTTCAGCATCCCGGCCGGGACAATCCGATCATTCTAAAAAAAACGGCAAAGGAAACCGTGTCAGTGCGCAGCGTGACCCAGGACGGGGACGTATGCACGGTCGTGATCAAAGAAGCGCGCTTTGCATCGCTTTTCAGCCGGCTGCGCAACTCTCTGTTTCCTTCCCGCGCCCGACGCAATTGGATCGGGGCCAGGGCATTGCGCGTTCGCGGCATTTCAACGCCGGAGGCGATTGCCCTGATCGAGTATCGGATCGGGCTATTATTGCACCGAACGCTTCTGCTTACCCGCTATGTCGACCAGTCTCACGAGCTCAATGACTATGTGCTGATGCGCTATAACCGCGTTCTGTCGGAGGATGCGGCGCGGCATAAAAAGAGATTCATCGCGGCGCTGGCGGGATTAATCCGCGAATTGCATGAAAAGCGCATCTATCATGCGGATCTAAAGTCAAATAATATCCTGGTGCGTGAAACAGGCGACGGGTGGAGCCTCTATCTCGTTGATCTGGACCGCATCCGCTGCGGGCGCCGCCTCTCATTTGAGGAGCGGGCGAACAATCTGGCTCAGATAAACGCCTCGGTTGCCGCATGTATCAGCCCGGCGGACCGCAGTTTATTTTTCAAGCGGTACGCTCAGGGAACACCCCTGGCAAAAGAGCGTAAAAGATATTACAAGAAAATTGTGGCAATCGGCAGAAGGAAGAACACCAGGCCCTACGGACTCATTTTCCCGCAATCATGAGCAGCAGGTGAAACCGTCTTGAATATGCTTCATATTTTCAGCAACTGGAAATGGACCGGCCCGGCTGAGCATGCGCTGAACACCGCGGTCTACTTTATGAAAAAGGGATGTGCTGTTATTTTTGCCTGTGCCGCCCCGCCCAAGCCGGTTGAAGATTCCCTGATGCAACGCGCCCGGGCGGCCGGGCTGTCGTTGGAAGACGGCTTGCATTTGAACAAGCATTGCAATCCCTGGCAGAATGCGCACGATATTGTGAGGTTGCGGGCATGCATTCGGAAAAATGGATTTCAGCTCATCCACACCCACCTTCCCAACGACCACCTCTTGACCGCCGCGGCACTTTCATTGGGGCGCCGTCGTGTGCCGGTCATTCGCACGGTGTACGATGGATGGGAGCTGCGACCCACCCTGCGCAACCGTTTATTGATCAATCATTGTACCGACTCGCTTATAACCGTCTCGCGGGTCTTGAAGCGATCAATCTCCCGGGACTTCGCCTTGTCGGAAGAGAGAATGCGGGTCATCTGCCCCGGCGTCGATGTCGACTATTTTAATCCCCTGATTGACGGGCGCGCCGCGCGGGAACGCCACGGCATTGCCGGCGAAGACCCGGTGGTGGGCGTTGTCGCCCGGGTGCAACGGCACCGGCGTTTTGAAATCCTGCTGCAGGCTTTGTCCCGGGTGATTAAGGAAATGCCCCGGCTGAAGGTGCTGCTGATCGGCAGGGGCACGCACATTGAGGAGGTCGCCATAAAACCGATTCGCCGGCTCGGGCTTGCGAATAATGTCATATTGACCGGCTATCATTTGGCAGGCTACCGGGAGCTGCTGGCCGCCCTGGATGTTAAAATTTTCCTGGTGCCGGGGAGCGACGGCAGCTGCCGGGCGGTGCGGGAGGCGATGGCCATGGGAAAGCCGGTCATTGCCGCAAACCGGGGAATGCTGCCCGAGCTGGTGGAAGACGGTGTCAGCGGCCTGGTGGTGAATGATACCGCGGAAAATCTGGCGCAGGCAATTATCCGGCTGGTGAATGATCCGCCCTTGCGCAAAAAAATGGGCGAAGCGGCGCGTCAGCGTATATGCAGTGCATACCGCCTTGAGCTGCAGATGGAAAAAGTTGCGGATGTCTACCGGGGATTGCTTGCCCAGGATGATATTGATACGTGCGGAGCAAAACGGAAAGGCAGATGAACCAGCGTCAAATCCCGGGGGATGGGGCCTATCCCAGAACGGTTGTTTTCTGAAGCACCTCTTCCAGCGTGGTGACCCCTTCCAGCACCTTTCTGAGCGCTTCCTGGCGAAGCGTAAGCATGCCTTTTGATTCGGCTAGTTCCCGTAAACGAACCTCACTGAAATCGTGGTTGGTAATCAGCTTGCGCATGTCATCATCCAGGGTAAGGATTTCATAAACCGCGACCCTTCCTTTAAACCCGGTGCCGGAACAGTTGTCACATCCTTTCCCCTGAAACAATTCAACGCCTTCGAGCTGATTTGGATCCATACCGACGTCTCGCAGAAGCTGTGGATCCGGCTCCCTGATGGGCGCGCTGCATTTTTCGCAGATGCAACGCAGCAGCCGCTGTGCCACCACGATGGTAAGCGCCGAGGCAATTAAGTACGGCTTGACCCCTATGTCCATGAGTCTTCCCACGGTTGAAGGACAGTCATTGGTGTGAACGGTGCTTAAAACGAAATGTCCGGTCAGGGCGGCCTTGATGGCGATCTCCGCCGTTTCCAGGTCGCGAATTTCCCCCACCATGATAATGTCCGGGTCCTGCCGAAGGAACGCCCGCAGGGCGCTGGCAAAAGTGAGGCCGATTTCTTCCTTCACCTGCAGCTGGTTGATCCCGGTAAAATTATATTCAATGGGGTCTTCGGCGGTAAGAATTTTCTTATTGATGGTGTTTAATTTATTGAGCCCGGAGTAGAGGGTGGTGGTTTTGCCGCTGCCGGTCGGTCCGGTTACCAATGCCATGCCATACGGCTTACTGATTGCCGCTTCAAATTTTTTAAGGCCCTCGAGAGTAAAGCCCAGTTGGGTCAGGTCAACCTTCAGGTTCGATTTGTCCAGAAGGCGCATGACAATACCTTCGCCGAAAATGGTGGGCAGGGTATTGACCCGGATATCGATTGCGCGGTTGCGTCCCAGCTTGAGCTTGATTCGTCCATCCTGAGGCATGCGCCGTTCCGCTATATCCAAATTTGACAGGATTTTGATTCTCGATGATATGGCCTCCTTGATCGAGGGCGGGAGGTTCATCACCCGGTACAGTTCGCCATCCAGCCGGTATCGAACATAATAAACCTTTTCAAACGGTTCAATATGAATGTCGCTGGCGCCGAGCTTTATGGCCTTGGTGATGATTGACTGGACCAATTTGACGATGGGAGTATCGGCCGCGGAATACAGCTCCTGGGTGGTTTCTTTTTCGTCGCCATACTTGATGCCGAACTCGTCAACCGCGTCGGATAAAAGCTTGCCGTAGTCCTCGATTTCCTCAACCCGGATTTCTTCCTCTTCAAATTCAATCGCGTTCAGGTTGAAATTCTTGATCTCCCGTTCATCTACGTTATAGTATTTTCTGAAGCATTCGATGATATTGTGTTCGGTGGTAAGGGTGGGCTTAATTGAAAGATTGGTCTTGAATTGAATATCTTCGATTGCCAGGCTGTCGGTGGGATCGGCCATGGCGATAATCAGGGTATTGTCCCGGAAGTCCACCGGAATGGCAAAGTGCTTCTTGGCCAGGTCGTATGGAATCTGCTTGATCACCTTGTCCGATATGACGTGGTTTTCAATATCGATGATCGGGTAATTGTATTGGCGTGCCAGGCATTCGACGATGGTCCGTTCTTCCAAATGGCCGAGCTTCACTAAGATGCGGCCGAGACGGGAATGGGATTTTTCCATTATTTTTAAAGCTTCATCGAGCTGAGCGGCGGTGATCAGCCCCTCCTTGAGCAAAATTTGCCCAAGCTTCTGGGAGCCCTGCCCCTTGTCGGCGCGTTTGAGCGTGCTGTTCAGGCTTGAATCACGCCCGACGCCACCTTTAGGCGAAAGGGGAGTTTGGACGGACTCTATTCTTGATATGTTGTTGCGGTTGCTGGATGCCGGCTGGCTCATTACACTTCTGCAGCTTTGCGGTGCGAAACTGACACGCCCGGTATCGCACCCGGTTTTCGAAGTGGAGTGATGAAAAACAATATGAATATTTATAAAGCAATAGCTATCTTTTCGGTTGTGCAGGGTATATCTTTAGTTATTTTATAAAAATTCGCCAGCATACTTCATAGCTTTGCTGTGGAGATGAATGGCGTTCCCTCTCCCCCTGTGGGGAGAGGTTTACCCGCTTCTGGCGGCGCCGAAGGCGACCAGGGGTAAGGGGGATATGATATGGGCATCACCCCCACCTTAATCCTCCCCCATCAGAGACTGTGTCATAATGAAGAAATTTCCGTTATTGTCATTCT
>CAYWLT010000120.1:0-9123 GCA_964459295.1 uncultured Thermodesulfobacteriota bacterium | reverse complement strand
CGGTCCTTCTGGAACTGTACGACAAAACTCATGATATCAAAAGCCTGCTTGATCTTCTCTTCCTGCTCCGGGAGGGTTTCCTTCCGCTGGATGGCCTGAACCATGCGCCGGCCAAGGTCGGCAGAGGCCTTTTCCAGCTCCGCGTTTTCGTCCGGATCCTCGAACTGCCTCATCACACCGCTTAAGCCTTCAATCAGCCGCAGTCCGAACTGGTTCATAATTTTATGTAAATAGTTCTCGACATCTTCCGCCGGCGATCCGGCACAGGTCACCAGGGTCGTGGCGTACTTGCCGTACAGGCGTAAGCAGTGCAGGATGAGGCTCATGCGATCCAACAGCGCCTTGAGTTGCGCGGTCACACCGAACATATAGTTGGGAACGGCAAATACGATACCGTCGGCGGCGAGCATGCTCTCGATAATTCTTTTAACGTCATCATTCTGGTGGCAGGCGCCCTTGGTGTGGCAGATCTCGATACATCCCTTGCATGGATTAACCGTCAGTGAATCAAAGGAAAAGAGATCAATGTCTGCCCCGGCTTCTTGCGCAGCCGCAAGGAACGGCTTGAGCAGCCTCCCGGTATAACCTTTCATGCCGCGCGGGCTTCCCTGGATAACTGAAAGTTTCATAAGGCCTCCTCATCGTGTGGTGTTAATGCCATGCCCTGCCACATCATCATGGACAGTGTAACTGGATATGCTTTGGACCACTGCGTAAGCATTTCGTGGTACACACTCCGTATCAGCCGCAACCATATCGCTTATCAAATGGCTGATTATAGGCCGAATATCGCCATTGTCAACGCCCAAAATATAATGATGGCTCTCTTGCCGTTCTATGTGTATTTTGGGTAACGCACTTGTACCCATCAAAAAAAGCTTATTAGGCCATTTTAAAGTGCTTTTAAAGATATAGGGTACCTCTAATAATTCAATTTTGTTCTACATGGCAATCTGAAAAATCAATAAGTTACAATCGGAGATTTGTCTGAAAATCCTATTTTTAGATGTACCCTATATATTTTAATAATATCAGCGGTTATCGTGGCCCGACCCGATGTGAATTTAATAATTACACCATGGCCCGGTGCCTGCGCACACCGGGCATGGGTTATTATGTGAGCTGCGGCCGAAGTCCGATTTGAATAAGACCACATCATAACCGTCGACATCTCCATCGCACAAGAAATCGCCGTTACAGGGATGTAAGGCGGTGCAGGGGTTTATGACACGATTTCTGCCATAGTCCGCCCTGAATAATACGACATCAGTGCCGTCTACGGTCTGATCTTCAGAACAGTTAAAATTACCTTCACAGTCACATGCATCGCCTATACCGTTACCCTGCGGAGGATAGGTGTCCTCCTGACCGGGATTGGCTACTGTGGGACAATTGTCCACAGCATTGAGAATCCCATCGCCGTCATAATCATTTGGATTTACAATGGTCGTGGTCGTGGAGGAGGCCCCCCAGCCTGCAAGTTTTGCCATCATCCACCAGAAGGCCTTTCCTTTGCGCTGGCAGTTGAGACAATGGGAGTGGGCACAATCACAGGATGCGCATTCACCCGGATGAATCGCGCACCATTCCTCCGCCCAGTTGCCTCCATGGTAATAGCAGCCGTCATCCGCACCGCGGTTTAAAAAATAGTTTCCATCCGGATCATAACTTTCAATGTCGGCAAAATCAAACAGCACCCCGCCATGAGCAATAACATGGCTGCGAATCTGGTTGTTTCTCCGGTGCAGATTGCCCGACTCACCGCTTCCGTCAAGATGTCCCGTCATGTAAATAAACGTAACATGAGGATAATCCTTCTCCAACTGGCTCATGAGGCTAAGATAGGCGGCAATATCAGCCTCGGTAGCGGAAGATACCTGCCCGCACCATGACCACATTATAAGATTTCTGTCATTACCCGGTTTATCCAAAAGGGTTCGCGTTAATTGCGCCCAGGTGGTGCGGTCGGGATTCCCCAAATCTCCGGTGGGCTCGCAATCGTGCAGGGAAAGTACGCCGCTGCCCCCGCTGTAGCTGAAATTATACAGCGCGCCGTACTGTTGCTTGAGCAGGGTCATGCCTGTCACAATCTGGCTGCCGTGCGAGGTGTGCCCATAGGAGATTCTAAAATTGGACTTTGCCGCATTAATCCAGGACGGGGGGATTTGACCAATGTCCGTGCAGGTGTGGTCTATAATGAGATAGGAATGTGCCGTCGAAGTTGCAACAAGCAATAATGAAAAAGTCACCAGCAATGAAAGTATATGAATCAATCGATCGAATCTTTCCATAACCATGCTCCTTTGCGATGAAGTGAAACTTGAAATGAGGTCTAGTCTTCGCGGCTAAAGCCGCTCCTACCGGGTTTAACAAATACTGGAGTCGTGCAGTAAAAGCACACCGGATATAGCCCCCTGATCCGGTTATGCGGGGTCGGGCCATGATATCCCTTTAACATAATTACTCTATCATTTTTAAAGCGGCCGTTTTCAGGCCCGACCCGATGTAAAGTCTAGCCAAACATATTTGAAATTTCCCCTCACCCCATCCCTCTCCCACAAGAGACTGTGTCATAATCAAATATTCCCTCCCGATTTCGTTATAGTACAATAATATTAAACTATAAAAATAATTGTCTTGCAATATGAAAACATATATAATTTTGCAGCAGCCATGAGACAAAAATTTGTAATGGTGTATGGATTAAAAAAGATAAGCGCTTCTACGACTCGTAGGATGTCGATGAGCACAGCATAATCAGTGAGGTCGACCATGGTATCCCCCTTAAAGGAAGTCATCTCCGAGAAGGATTTTCTCGAAATTTTTCAGAAGCAGACCTCTGAGATAATGAAGATCTGCGCCTACCTCAATAAAAAAGAGACGGAAGAATCACTGTTCACCAAGCGTTTTTACGGCAATATCACCACCCAGGCAAGATTACTGGAAGATCTCCTGGATGATTACGGCGCTAAGAATAACCGGACCTGGGTCGTCTTCAGGGATATGGTTGCCTCGGCGAGGTACATAGGATATTGCTCGTACATGATACAGCATGTACGAAGTCGTTATGCCTTCTACGATGTAAAAAACATCAGTGAAAATGAGTTTTTGGAAAAGACCACCCAGGCCCAGGAATTCTACAACTCCGCCATTCAGAAGGTGTTCCGCTCCATCTGCGAAGAGGGAACCAGCCTTGGACTGCCTATTCCCGAGGAAAAGCTCAAGGAAGATGACTTCCTGGACGTTGCCTCCAATAAAATGCTCCCCCACAACCTGGGGGAAGATTTTTCCAGCAAGGAAGAGGAGAACGTGGTAAAAATTGCTTCGGAATACCTGAACATCCTCCGAGACCACGAAGACCTGCTGTTTGACCGGCACCATACCGTTCAGGAAATAGCGGTGCTCATACCGGACTATATCAGCGAAGAAAAATTAAGAAAATTTGAGTTAAGGGTCCACAGCCTCCAGTCTTTGTACGATACCTACCTGAAGAACACAAAAATAGAGACCATGCATCCATCGCTCAACAGCATGAGGGGCTGCATTTCAGTCGCCCTCCACCTGGCTGAAATGGCCACCACACTCACCCATTTTTACGAAAGACATGAAAGTGTGCTGGGCCAGAAAAAAGTTAGGGAATCCATCGAGCGCATCATCGACAAGGAGAAGGTGCTCGATTGCATCGTAAACTATTGTCTTTTTTATTGTTTCAAGCACCTGACCAGGGGAATGAGCCTGGCCCAATCCTTTCTTAAGAGCTTTGTGGTTATTGATTCGATCACAGTGCCCATACCAACCTATATGGGTTTTCACGTTCGGCCGGCGACCCTGGTAATGAAAATCGTGAAGCACTATGGTACTGAGGTTACCATGCATATAGGCCGTGAATCATACGATGCCGGCAGTGCGCTGGATATTTTCCGGGCCAATGAGAAGATAAACGCCCAAAAGAGACAGCTCATCGTTGAGAAGATAAATCCCTCCGGGGCAAAGGGCGGAATCCGGCGGGAAGTGGTCAAAGGGATGGTCTACGAAGAACTGGACCGCCTGGTCACGGAAGGGCTGCTTTTAAGTTTTGACGAGTTGAAGGTGGAGGAACTGGCCTGCGAAACCGAGGAAGACACGATCCAGCCTGATGAATTCAAGCCGATGGTTGCGAAAGAGATAAAACGCCTGATAGCCGCCGGAAAAATCGATATAAAAATTGATATATACGCCACCTTCAAGGGAGATCGCAGGGCACTCAAGGATATAGAGGCACTGGCCCGGGCAAACTACGGAGAGGATTCCTTTGGGAACAATATCGATTTACCGGTGGAATTGGAATATTTAAGAAAATGAAATGCCCTGCAGCAGCACTTAAAGGCATTCCTGTCTTTCCCGATTTTTATTAATTAATTGAAGGATAGTTTGGTTTTAGAAAACCGTTAAACAGACGACGGTATAAAGAAAATTGTATTAGCCCTCAGATTTCAAATCGTTGGCAATGGCCAGTACCGAATGGGCATAGTCAAGCGCATAATCGGAACTGCCGCTGTTATACGAGCTCAAGCCTCCACGGATTCCATTCCTATCTATATAATATTTAAGTATTTTTGATCCAATCTCGATATTGCGGTAGGGATTCAGCAACTCATTCTTCTGGCATTGCCAGATATGGGGCATCACTTGGGTAAGTCCTATCGCACCCTTTTTGCTCACCGCTCCATGATTGGCGCCGGATTCAATCACAATCAGTGCGGTCAGCAGTTCCGGGGTAAGCGGTGGCTCGCTGCACTCTCTGATTTTACAGGCATATTTTAAGGCGGTTCTGTCATCTAAACGGGGATTGTAGCGCTGCAGGTAATTTGCAGAGTGTCTGAGCTCGGTGAAGAGTTCCTGCCGCAATTTGCTCTCTTCTTCGACCCGGGATTGCAAATCGATGAATTCCTGGTGCATAGTCTGGATGGCAATGGTATTATTATATGTTGTATATAATGAAAACACCAGTGCCAGGGCATTGAGTACTATAATGAATCCTGCCAGTTCTTTGAGAAATCTGTTTTCAAAGATGTATTGGAACATGGTAATCACAGCCTCCCTGTTTAATTTACAATTTTATTGGTACATGTTTCCCTCCTCGGATGCCATAAAAAAACTAAGCTACCGGATATATTCCGGTAACTTTGGACGGTATATACCATTTTAACGCCAGTGCGTCAACTGTTTTTTTCTTTTTCATCAAAAAATGCAATTAAAAACATAATGTTAGCCTCGGCACGCCGGGAAAATATCATAACTTCAACAAAGTGATAGCGCACCAGTGCGGGTTATATGAGTAACACATTACTCCGCTTCGCCCTTTTCTTCATCGGTTTCATAGCCATCGCCGTCCAGGTGCTCTTGGTCAGAGAGTTCATGGTGGTGTTCTTCGGAAACGAGCTATGCCTTGGTATAATCCTGGGAGGCTGGCTCATCGGCATAACCATCGGTACGGCTTTCGGAGGAAGGATCGCCCGGCGGGACGCAGGTACTGCCCCTCTCTTTATCATCCTGCAGGCTTTCATCTGCCTGATCCCTTTTGTTCAGATTGGCACAATCCGCCTGATCCGGTCAATACTCGATGTCGCACCAGGGGAATATATCACCCTGCTCCCGCTCATAGCCTCCGCGTTTCTTATAACCCTTCCCTTCAGCTTCGCCATTGGACTCCTCTTCCCGTGTGCCTGCACGCTACTTGTAGACCAACTCAACAGAAAGGCACACCATATCGGGTTGGTCTACATTTTCGAAGCGGCAGGCAGTCTTACCGGAGGATTGGCTCTCACCTTCTATCTGATCGCACGATTCAAACCGTACGAAATCGTGTCACTTATTTCCATTCCTCTGCTGCTCAATGCTTCCGCCCTTTGGTTTTATCGCCATGCCACAAGGCGAGCCCTTTTAAGCGGGCTATGCATTGGGTTATGTGCGGTCATCTGCTTCAGTCTGCTGTCCGGTTATTGCTCCAAACTTGATGATCATCTGGTGCAAAAAAGGTGGGCTGCCTATAAAAACCATTTAGAATTCCTGGTCTCTGTCGATTCTCCCTACCAGAACATCGCCATTGCCTCGGCGCAGGATCAATACAGTATTTTCTGCAACGGCCAGTACGTGACTTCGTACCCGGACCCATATCAGGCAGCCTTTTTCGCACATTTTACCCTGACACAGCACCCATCACCCGCCACTATTCTCCTGGTGGGAAGCGGAATCGCCGGGACCATCCGGGAAATGCTCAAGCATCCCATCCAAATGCTCCATTATGTGGAGCTTGACCCGCTGATGATCGAAGCCAGCGTCCCTTATCTCTCAGCTCAGGACAAGAATGCCCTCGCCGACAAGCGGGTCGGTCTTTTTTTTAAAGACGGCAGATATTTCATCCAACACGGCATAGAGCAATATGACATGATCATCCTGAACCTGCCTGATCCCTCAACCGCCATGCTTAACCGTTTTTATACCATTGAATTTTTTAAAGAAGCTAAAAAAAGGCTGTCGCCCGGCGGCGTTCTGGTGACCGGCATTACCGGCTCGGACACCTACCTGGGACAAGAAGTCGGCGTTTACGCCAGCTCCCTCTACCATACCCTTGGGAAGGTCTTTACCCATATCGTTGTAGCCCCGGGAACGAAGAACTATTTTTTTGTCACCGATACCCCCGGAGCGGTCTCTTCCGTCCCGGATATGCTGGCCCAACGGTATGAAAGTCGTGGTATCAAATCCGACTATTTCACGCCCCATCATTTTAGTATGCTTTTTCCCCGGGAACGGTCCGCGTATCTGTTACAAAAGCTGGAAAATAAGACTCCGGTTCAAATCAACACCGACACCTGCCCTATCACCTATTACTACAATCTGGTTCTCTGGGAAAGCATCACCGGAAGCAAGGGGCGTTCATACCTTTTTCAGGGACTTGCCGGAAGGCTGTACCTGCTTGTCCTGCCGCTGATTCTCCTGTTCTCAATAAGGGTTGTATACGTCCTTGCAACAAAAAGAAGGCTGGCGGCGCACCTCAACTGCAATGCGCTGCTCGCTCTGGCCGCGGCCGGTTTTGCCGGAATGTCCCTTGAAATTATCCTGCTTTTCTCATTTCAGAATATTTACGGCTACGTTTACCGGCAGGTGGGGCTGATTGTTGCCTTCTTCATGCTGGGGCTTGCGGCGGGGGGATGGCAAATGAACCGGCTTATAGCGGGCCGGGAACGAAGCTGGGTTGCGCTGCTGACTCTGCTGTCCATTTTAACCGGTATTTACGCCATAAGCCTCCCTTACCTAATCGGCCTGTTCTCCGCTCTAAAGGTATCGGCCACCGGAGACGTAATCGATCTTCGCCTTCTCTTCCTGGGCCTGGTAGCGGTTGCCGGCTGGTTGACCGGACTGGAGTTTCCCCTGGTGAGCAAAATCTTTATAAACCGCTATGCGACGGGAACGGTTGCCGGATGGGTTTATGCTTACGATCATCTGGGGGCCTGCCTGGGAGCCCTGCTGACGGGAACCGTGCTCGTACCGGTTCTGGGCATGTACCAGAGCTGCTTCATTACCGGGATGCTAAATCTCATGGGCGGAGCACTGCTGCTGATATATCTATTGCAGAAAGGAAGGGAAGAAAAGTATTAGGCAAGGTGCGACCGGCCGGTCGCACCTACAGGACTTTTGTTTTTCTGGAAACGGCCATGAGCGGGCATGGCCCTCCAACTTTCATGCAATTACCCCCACTATCCCCCTTTCCCACACCCCCGGGATGCGGTGGCCGCAGGTCGGGCATGCCCCTTTTTTCAACCCGTTCTTGATAATGTGGAATCCTACCCTGCCGATCACCACCTCATTACACTTCGGACAATATGTGTTTTCTCCCTCATGGCCCGGGACATTTCCCAAGTATGCATAGTTCAGACCGGTTTCGCGGGCAATGATCCGGGCTTCTTCCAGGGTTTTGACCGGGGTGGACGGCAGATTCTGTATTTTATACATCGGGTGAAAGCGGGTAAAATGGAGCGGCACCTCGACCCCCAGCTCCGCCTTGATCCATCGGCACATCTGCCTGATTTCATCCCGGTCGTCATTAAGCGTCGGGATCAGCAGCACCACGATTTCATACCAGATGCCTATCCTGCTGAGGCGCTTCAAGGTGTCGAGCACCGGTTTCAGCTCACCGCTGCAGTACTCTTTGTAGAACTTCTCACTGAATCCCTTCAGGTCAATCTTTACCCCGGTTAAATGCCGGCACAGTTCCGCCAGGGGGGCTTCATTGATATAGCCGTTTGATATCATCACGCTGCCGATGCCCTCGCGGCGCGCCTGCAGCGCCGTATCGCGCATGTATTCGTAAAACACCACCGGCTCGGAATAGGTAAATGCGATGGTCGGGCATTTCTTCTCTTTGGCAAGGGAAACCACCTTCGCAGGCGGCAGGTAAAAGTCATCCACCTGCTCAGGCCGAAACTGCGCTATGTTCCAGTTCTGACAGAACTTGCACTCGAAGTTGCAGCCGGCGGCCGCAATCGAGAACGCCTCGCTGGACGGCAGGTAGTGAAAAAGCGGCTTCTTCTCAATAGGATCAATATGGGCACTGCAGCATCGGCCATAGACCAGGGTGTAATAAACGCCCTTGCGGTTCTCCTTGTTCCCGCAGTAGCCTCTTTCCAGGTCCGCAATCTCACACTCCTTGGGGCACACCTCGCATCGGACCTTCGCGTCAGGAAGCTTCTTGTAAAAGGAGGCCTCAACCGGCGGGATCTCTTCCCGCGCCAGGACCGTAACAGGAGACAGCAGGCGGCAGACCCCCAGCCCGCAGGCGGATTGGGCAAGGCGGGCAAAGAATTCTCTTCTGTTGCAATTGGTATCCATAAAACTTCTCGTCAAAACATTATATGCTAAAACAAATGTGCCTGAGCACTTCGTTCAGGATAGAATCAAGGATAAATCCCCATTGAATGGCATAAAAAAATCAGATCCTTCGTTGCACTCAGGATGACAAACCAACCGGCACTGTTATATTGAGGGCGTATTGCAATACGCCCCTACGGCCATCATAGTGAGCCATGCACCTGTGTCATTCTTCTATGTTGAAAAGCAAGTCTCTTTTTTACATGGGTGTAGATA
>CAYWLT010000119.1:0-9163 GCA_964459295.1 uncultured Thermodesulfobacteriota bacterium | reverse complement strand
TAAAAAAGAGACTTGCTTTTCAACATAGAAGAATGACATTATGACACAGTCTCCCGGGGGAGAGGGTTAGGGTGAGGGGGTAGGCTAAATCTATTTTTGTATTAAACCTGGAGACCGCCTGTTTAACATTTTAAAAACCGGCCTTGCTGTAGCAACGGTTTCGGTCATTAAATCTTTTGAATGTATGCCATTGTTTCGGATTTCGTGCTCGGATTTGTCAATCGATCACTGCTGCAACAAAAGATGTTTTTGGCAAAGGCCTCCCTTGCAACGCACCTCCGTTAGACCCTGAGGAATCGCCCCATGGAAAAGGCGCAGCCGAAGATCCCCAGCGCCATGCCCAGCAGCACCAGCGCAGCCGTGAGCTTCAACGGCAGAAAGGTGAGCTGCAGCGGGCCGAGAAAAAGGCTGTAGTCAATAATCAGCTTGTGCAGCAGCGCCTTGTATCCTCCGTAGAGAAGGCCGAGGGAAAGAAGCGATGCCAGCAGCCCCTGGGCGATGCCTTCGAGGAAAAAGGGGATGCGGATGGAAAGGTTAGTCGCCCCCACCAGCTTCATGATTTCTATTTCCTCCCGCCGGCTGTAGATGGTGAGCTTGATGGTGTTGGATATGATGAATATGGTGGCCAGCAGCAGAAAGCTGCCGACGCTTAAGCCCACCAGCTTGAGCATGCCGATAAACGCCGAAAAGCGCTGCAGCCATTCCTGGCCGTAATCCACCTCGGCCGCGGCGGCGATCTTGGTAATTTCGCCGATAAACAGTTTGATCGCCTCCGGGTTTTTATGCTCTTCCTTCAGCTCAATTTCAAAGGAGGGGGGCAGGGGGTTGTCGCGGAGGTCGTCAAGCAGGCCGGCCTGTGACTTGAGGCCCTCCTTGAGCCGGGCCATGGCCTCTTCCTTTGAAACATAGGTAACCTTCCGGGTCTGAGGAAGCCGGGCGATGTCTTCACCCGCCCGCGCGATGTCCTGCGCGCTGCCTGCGCGGTCGAGATAGACAATGACCTGCATGTCCTTGCCCCATTCATTAAATGTCCGGTCAAGGTTGATGACCGTAATCATGAAGATGCCCAGGGTCAGCAGCGCGAAGGTTATGGTTCCCGCGGCAAGGAGATGGATGAGAAGGTTATTCTTTATGCCCTGAACGGCTTCCCTGAAGAAAAAAGGAATTTTTGAAAACATGGCGGCTTCCGTTACCCGGGGCGGGCAATGCACCCCTTTTCGATAATGATGTGCCGGGTGGCATATTCACGAGCGAGCAGCATGTTGTGCGATGCGATGACGATGGTAGTACCCCGCTGATTGACGGCCTTAAAGAGTTCCATGATGTCCCGGGTGATCTGCGCGCCGAGGTTCCCGGTGGGCTCATCCGCCAGCAGCAGGATGGGATCGTTGACGATCGCCCGGGCTATGGCGATGCGCTGCTGTTCCCCGCCCGACAGTTCAAGGGGCCGGGCGTCCAGCCGGTTCTGCAGCCCCACCAGCTTCAACACCTGCCACGCCTTTCGCCTGATTTCCCTCGGCCGGGTTCCGGTAACCTCGAGGGCAAAGACCACGTTTTCATAGACGGTCCGGCTGACCAGCAGCTTGAAATCCTGGAACACCACCCCGATGCTTCTTCGCAAAGCGGGGATGCCCGAAGCGCGCAGCTTGGCAAAATTGACACCGTTGACGATGATCTGTCCCGCGGAGGCCTGCTCGGCGCGGAAGATGAGCTTGATCAGGGTGGTCTTGCCTGCCCCGCTGGGTCCGGTGATGAAGGTGAACTCGCCCTTTTTAATGTGAAGGTTGATATCGGCGAGCGCCTTGCGGTTGCCCGGATATACCTTGTGAACGTTGAACATCTGGATCATAGCAATCCTGCCGGAGAGGGGTAGGGGGCTTATTTCTGGCGCAGGACGTCTTGTACGGCTGATATGATGTGGCTGGGATTCAGGCGGTAGCGCTCCAAAAGCTCGGCGGGACTTCCCGAGGTGCCGGGCCGGTCCTGTATGCCTATGCGCCTCAAGGGGGCCGGGCAGTGTTCAGAGAGAACCTCGGCGACGGCGCTGCCCAGACCGCCGATGACCGAATGCTCTTCAGCGGTTACCACCGCGCCGGTTGTGCGTGCCGCCTGAATGATCAGGTTCCGGTCAATGGGCTTGATGGTGGAGATGTTGATCAACTGCGCCGAGATGCCGTCCTCTTCCAGCCGCTCAATCGCCTTCAGCGCCTGGGAGACCATCAAGCCCGCGGCACAGATGGTCACGTCGCCGCCTTCCTTCATCACCGTCCCCCTTCCAATGGCGAACTCATGATCGTCGTCGAAGAGCACCGGGAAATCCATGCGCGACAGGCGCAGATAGACCGGGCCGTGATGTCGGACCATCGCACGCAACGCCTTCTCGGTTTCGATGCCGTCGGCGGGGACGATGATGGTCATATTGGGCAGAAGCCGCATCAGCCCGATGTCTTCGATGCACTGGTGGGAAGCGCCGTCCTCGCCCACGGTGATGCCGGCGTGGGTGGCCACGATTTTAACATTGATATCGGGGTTGGCCACCGACTGGCGGATCTGCTCCCAGGGCTTTCCCACCGCGAAGATGGCAAAGGTGCTGACAAAGGGAATCTTGCCTATCGTTGCCAGCCCCGCCGCCGTCCCGATCATGTCCGCCTCGGCGATGCCCATGTTGAAAAAGCGATGGGGGAATTTTTTGTGGAAGGCCTCGGTCTTGGTGGAGCCGGAGAGGTCGGCGTTGAGGACCACGATGGATTCGTGGCGCGCCCCCAGGTCCGCCAGCACGTTGCCATACACATTCCGCGTCGCCAGCATGGCGGTCAATTGCTTTCCCTTTTCAGCCCCTGCCCTCATAGTTCCTTGAGCGCCCTTTCCAGCTCGTCGTCCGACGGTGAGACCCCGTGATACTTGAGCTGGTTTTCAAAGAAGGAAACCCCTTTCCCCTTGACGGTGGCGCAGATGATGATGGAGGGCTTCCCCTTGATTTTTTCGGCCGTGTCCAGCGCGGTCAGGAGGTCGGTGATGGAATGCCCGTCCGCCTCGAGCACGTGCCAGCCGAATGAGCGCCATTTGTCGGCGATTGGTTCGATGTTCATTATTTCCTTCACCGGTCCGTCGATCTGCAGGCCGTTGTGATCGAGCAGGGCGCAGAGGTTATCGAGCTTGTAATGGGCCGCGGTCATCGCCGCCTCCCAGATCTGGCCCTCTTGGACCTCGCCATCGCCGAGCAGCACATACACCCGGGAGGTTTTTCTGACCAGCCTCAGACCCAGCGCCATGCCGTTGGCAATGGACAGCCCCTGGCCGAGGGATCCGGTGGACACCTCCACCCCCGGCGTGGAGTTCATGTCCGGATGGCCCTGGAGCATGCCTCCCAGCTTCCTCAATGATTTGAGTTGCTCCCGGTCAAAATATCCGCATTGCGCCAGGGCGGCATAGAGCACCGGGGCGCCGTGGCCCTTGGACAAAACAAAGCGGTCCCGTTCCTCCCAGCCGGGGTCGGCGGGATTATGCCTCATCTTGGAAAAATAGAGGGTGGTGAGTATATCGGCGGCGGACAGGGAACCGCCGGTGTGACCCGAGCCTGCCCGGTTGAGCATGTCGAGCACGTCGATGCGGATCTGCCGCGCCTTCTCGTTTAAAGCCGAAATTTCTTCAGCGCTGATCATTGTGTTTTCGATGTGTGCCTTGTGGCTTACAGCGCTCTAATCCGCGCCTATCCGGATGAGGCTTTGCATCCGGAAAATTCGCCCTCCTATATATCAAAAAAAGTGAAGATGTAAAGCACTTTTCTCCGCAGGGCACATCCTTTCGCAGTTGCCGGTTTTGTTTTCGTTTGCCGAGTAGACGCATGTTCCGATTCAGGGTGCTGCGAAGCGTGAATGGAGGGAACCGCTCTCATTATTCATGTGCTTGTCATTCCCCGACGTGATCGGGGAATCCCTGTTATTATAGTCTTCTCCGAATGTGGGGGCGAACGGCCGTTCGCCCCTACGAGTCAGACATTATTTTCGCATATAAGGTATTACTTGACACGGGTAGAGCTTTTTCTATAATAGATAAAGTCGCCGGATGTTATCAAATAGCGACGCGTCTGTATCCGTGGTGTACGTGAACCGTTTAACTGACAAAAGGAGACTGTTATGAGAAAGAAGTGGTATGTGCGGTACGGGATGGTATTTGCGGCACTCTTGTTGCTGGCGGGATGCAAGCCGACAGTGAAGATCATCTCACCTCTAAATGGTTCCACCCATGATTTCAACGAAGCAATAACCTTTTCCGGAACCGGAAGTGATTTCAATGACGGAGATTTGACCGGCACCGCACTGGTGTGGACATCGAGCAGAGACGGACAGATCGGCACCGGTGAGACTTTCGTCAAAAGCGATCTTTCAGCGGGGGTGCATACCATAACTTTGACTGCAACCAATTCACATGGTCAATCGCGCAGCGCCAAAGTGACCATTACCGTCGGTAATCCTTCGATTGTGGAAATCACCGAGGATATCAATACCGACACCACCTGGAAGAGTGATAACATTTACCTGGTGAAGAGATGCATCGATGTAAACGCCAACCTCAGCATCGGGCCGGGAACGGTTATCAAGTTGGAGTCCGGTGCATGCATAGAGGTTGAAACCGGCAAGATTATCGCCGCGGGTATGGCCGACAGCCCGATCGTTTTCACTTCCTACCGGGATGATGCGCGTGGCGGCGACACCAACGGGGACGGCAACTTGACATCTCCGGCGGCGGGCGATTGGGATTATGTAAGCATCGGCGGCACCAACAACACCTCGGTTTTCAACAACTGCGAGTTTTACTATGGCGGCGGTTATTCGAGTTATTACGACTATACGCTTTACCTGGAATCTAAAGGCGTAACCGTCACCAACTGCACCTTCGCGCACAACCTGGGAGACAACGGCGGTGTACTAGATGCCTCCTCTGCGGGAGCCGGGACAACCATCACCGGGAACGTGTTTTATGACAATATCAAGCCGCTGGGCATAAGCGGGGAGATCGATATTGACGACTCGAATGTGTTTCACAATCCCGACAATGCGGCGGAGACCAACGCCAAGAACGGGATATACTATCGTGCCGCGTTTGGCGATATAATAGGGAACCGGAGCTGGGGGGAGACCGAGGTGCCCTTTGTCATCTGCGACGGTGTCTACGATCTGGATATCCCGGCGGGCGCGTCGCTCACCCTGGGAGATGACGTGATACTGAAATTCTGCGAGGATAGGGGTATTTACTACCAGGGTGACAACCTGATCAACTACAATGGATCCGGGGTGTGGTTTACCTCGTATCGAAATGACGCGCGCCTGGGCGACACCAACGGGGACGGTTCGATCACCAGTCCCGCCGCTGGCGACTGGGAAGGCGTATATAATGATGCTGCCAGTGCGTATGAAGCATGGCCGAACATTGAGTACGCAGCGAACTGACGGCTGAATGAAACGTGTCTAACCATTTGGGTATGCCATTTCCAAGCATAACACGTAGGGGCGACCGGCCGCCCCTATGTCTCAGACCCTATTTTCGTATTAAATTAAGATCCGCGTAAATCACCGATTTGAATAACACGCGGTATTCATACGCGCGTGCCGAGAAACGGCGTGAGGCGCTGAGTGCTGATGGCCCCTTGGCGGACGATACGGGGCGGTGAGACGGTCAGATCGACAATGCTGGACGGCAATCCTCCCGGAGTGGGGCCGCCGTCGATGATCAGGTCAATCCGATCGCCAAGCTGCCTGACAACATCGTCCGCGGTAGAACAGCCCGCATCACCCGATAGGTTGGCACTGGTAGAGGTGATGGGAATGCCCGCGGTTTTGACCAGCCGCCGGGCCAGGGGGTGCGAGGAATCTCTCACCGCCACCGTGCCGGTGGCGGCGGTGAGCAGCGGCGGAATGTTTCCCGATGCCTTGAAAATGAGGGTCAAGGGACCCGGCCAGAAGGCGCGCATCAGGCCAGGAGCGCATTCGGGAATGTGCGCGGCCACTTCCCGCAGCATTGATTCGCCGTGAATGATCAGGGGAAGGGGCTTATCAAAGTCGCGCCCCTTGATGGCATATACCTTCTGTATTGCCGGTTCAAGCAAAGCGCAAACACCGAGGGCGTAGAAGGTCTCGGTGGGGAAGGCGACCGTCTTCCCCTCCCGCAGGAAGGCGGTGGCTTGCTGCAGCATCGGCTCATCGGGGTGAAGGGGATCCAGCTTGATGATGAAGGGCATCCCTGGTTTTACCTGGTGCTTTTCAGGTTTTTCGCCAACTGGCGGGCCTTGCGGGAGATTTCCGCGGCCAGCCTTTTTTTGTACAGGGCCAGCTTCTTTTTAAGGGCGGGGTGCTTGAGCGAGAGAATCTGAACGGCAAAGATCGCTCCGTTCTTTGCGCCGGCCTTGCCGATGGCCATGGTGGCAACGGGAATGCCGCCGGGCATCTGCACGGTTGAAAGAAGGGAATCAAGACCTTTCAGCGAGGAAGAATCAATGGGTACCCCCAGGACCGGCAGTGTGGTCTTGGCGGCAATGACGCCGGCCAGGTGCGCCGCCGCTCCGGCTCCGGCGATAATGACTTCGATACCTTTCTTGTGAGCATTTTTTGCCAGCGCCTCGGTCAGGTCGGGGGCACGGTGCGCGGAGGCGATGCACAGCTCATAGGGCACGCCGAACTCATCGAGGATGTTTGCCGCTTCCTGCATGACCGGCAGGTCGGAATCACTGCCCATAACGATTGCTACCTGTGGCCTGTTCATTTGGTCCCTCCCCCTGCCAAGCGGTGCTCGGCTTCGCGCAGACGTTTTTGAGCCTCGGCGTGGCCGGGTTTGAGTTCCATGGCCTTGCTGAAATAGGCCTGTGCCTCTTTAAACCAGCCGCCGCGCATGCAGTGCTTCCCCGCGACGATGTATGCCTGCTCCGGATGCTGCGGGTAGATCTCCTCGAGTATCTTCTCCAGGCTGTTCCGGCCCATCGCCCGCTCAACCAGCGCGCGTTCTTCGAGCAGGCAGCGCATCAGCAGTCCGTTGTGGGCATGGTTGGCCAGCAACTCCTGAAGCCTTTCTGATGCCCTGGCAAAGAGGTGGTGGATGCTTCTTATCCCGGCCCCAAGATTTTTGGTGGCTTTTTCAACAATAGCGACATATTCCACAAGAACCGCCTCGATATCTTCTTTGCTGTCCAGTGATTTGATGTTTTCCGGGCTGGGAAGATAGGCTGCAAGCTGATACGCGTCTTCTTTCAATTTCATGGCTTCGTGAAAAATGGATCCCACCGTCCAGTCAAACAGATATTCGCTGAGGGTGGGCTTGGAGCCGGATTGCCTGAAGAGCATGTGGCAGTTATCCTTTAAGGTCCAGAGGGGGCCTTTTTGGGTTTCGCTTCCTACCCAGTACTCCATGTGTTCGAAGAGGACCGCCTTCTGTACGCGATAGTGCTGGTACAGTTGATCAAAAAAGACTTTTGACTCAAGAAAGGTATGCACCAGTTCCTTGAAAAACAGGTCTTTTCTTCTTGTAAACCATCGATTCACCATGGGTTATCTCTTGGGTGATTATTATTACAAGTGATACAGGATACAGGATGCAAGATACAGGAAAAATTCGAAATCCGAAACAAACTCAAAGCACAAATATCAAATGTTCAAAATCACACCTTCCACTGGATCCTGCGATCAAGTCGCAGAACGACAAATCTGGGTTTTTCCTGTTTCGTGCTTTGGTCATTTGAATTTGCTTCGTGCTTCGGATTTAGGATTTGGGATTTGCTCCATCCGATTGAGCGCCTTTCTGCCGATATCCTTGCGGTAATAGGCGCCGTCCCAGCGGATGCGTGCCGCCGCGTCATAGGCGCGCTCGATGGCATATTCAATGGTGCTGCCCAGCGCGGTGACTCCGAGGACCCGGCCGCCGTTCACCACCACCCGTCCGCCTTCGAATGCGGTCCCCGCGTGAAACACCTGGACATCGGGAAGTGATCGCACTTCATCAAGTCCTTCGATGGCCATGCCCTTGCGGTAACGGCCCGGGTATCCCCCGGCGGCTATGACCACGCAGACGGCGGGCCTTTCGTCCCAGGTGACGGCGGCGCTGTCCAGTTTTCCGTCGGCCACCGCCTCCAGCACCGGCACGATGTCGCTTTGCATGCGCATCAGGATGGGCTGGGTTTCGGGATCGCCGGAGCGGGCATTAAACTCCAGCACCCTGATGGCATCCCCGTCGATCATCAACCCGGCGTAAAGAATGCCTTTGAACGGTGTTCCCTCAGCCGCCATTCCCCGGACCACCGGCGTCATCACCTCGTCCATGATCCTTCGGGCAAGTCCATCGGTTATCACCGGCGCCGGTGAGTACGCGCCCATGCCGCCGGTATTGGGGCCGGTGTCGCCGTCAAAAATCGCCTTGTGGTCCTGGGTCGAGGGCATGGGAAGGATGGTCTTGCCGTCGGTGAAGGCGATAAATGACGCCTCCTCCCCCCTTAGAAAGTCCTCGATGACGATGCGGCTTCCCGCCGCGCCGAATGCCTTCCGGGTGAGGATGGTATCGATCGCGCCCTCCGCTTCCTCGAGGGTGTGTACCGGGATGACCCCCTTGCCCGATGCCAGGCCGTCCGCCTTTATGACCGCGGGGATTCCCCGTTTTCTGAGATGCGCCGCTGCCTCGGATGGTGAGTCAAAGGCCGCGTAGGCCGCGGTGGGAACATGGCATCTCCGCATCAGGTGCTTGGCGAAGAGCTTGCTCCCTTCGATCTGCGCCGCTTCCCGGCCGGGTCCGCAGATATTCAGCCCGTGGCGCCTGAATTCATCGACGATGCCCAGGGTGAGGGGCAGTTCCGGCCCCACCACGGTGAGGTCGATGGATTTTGCGAGGGCGAACGATGCCAGCTTTTTGATTTCATCCACCGGCACGGGGACGCACTCGGCCAGAGCCGCCATCCCGGCGTTGCCCGGCGCGGCATAGATCTTCCCGACCTTCGGGCTCTGCGCGATCTTCCAGATGAGGGCGTGTTCTCTGCCCCCGCTGCCTATTACGAGAATGTTCATGGGGAGCCTCAGTTTTTAAATTCGAAATCCGAAGCACGAAATCCGAAACAAACTCAAAATCCAAATATTAAGGATACCTCTAAAAATTCACCATACAACCTCTTTCTGTCATTCCCGCGAAA
>CAYWLT010000118.1:0-9183 GCA_964459295.1 uncultured Thermodesulfobacteriota bacterium | reverse complement strand
GCCGAGATGATACACCATGTTGAAAGCACCGGTGCCACCGATGAGAATGAGCTGGAAGCGGTGTTCAAGCGGATGCAGGTGGAACGCGGCCTCTCGCTCAAGCAGCTCGCCCAGGGGCACCGCGTCGCCCTGACCGGAGAAACCGCCAGCCCGGGGATTTATGAGGTCATGGCCGCCCTGGGGAAGGAAAAGGTGGTAAGGCGGCTGCGGGAGGCAATGGCGTTCATAAAAAGTGCCGGGACATAAGAAGGCAAAACTCTGCGGGGGAAGTGAAGAACAGTTTATTGATGTCCTGCGAGTTTAACAGGTACAGTGCGGGAAGTTGGATGTAAATTATCTGGGAAAGTGGGCAAAAGATTTGAGCATTGAATCATTGTGGGAACGCCTGGTGGAAGCATCGGAAACTGCGTGATTGGTTGGTTAATAATCTGCCTTGAACGCGAAAATGTGAGGAGGGACGCGCTCCGTCGCATCCGGTTATTGTTTCTCGTATATTACTTCCGGCGGGGACAGGCGGCCAGCGCGGCCAGAAACAGCAGCCAGGACAGGCCTTCGTCGCGCAGCTCCCTGATCTGCATGAGTGATGTGCCGTCCGCCGCGATGCCGAAGAGCCGCACGCCGACCACGCATGCGTTAAATATCACCAGCACCCACAGGCAGTTGACCAGCCGGACCGGCCTAACCAGCCCGTAGCCGGCGTACAACGCCATGCCCAGGAAAAGGGCGCCGGGTCCGGCACGAAGGAAATTGATGGATTCCGGGGATCCGGTTGCGCTGATGCCGAATCCGGCAATGTGCTTGAGGGGTTCGAGGATGTAAAGGTAAGCCAGAAAAAGGAAGATAAGCAGTGCGTAGAGCGTGACTATCCGCGCGAACCAGAGCCTGGCAGTGGGCATGCCCTCCCTCCCTTTAGTAAGAAAATAGATTAAAAATTCCCCACCTCTATTCTCGTTATACGGGAAGTCACCGTCATTCCGAACCCTTCGATTCTCTCAGGGTAAACTCCGTGAGAAATCTTCTAAGATTTTCTCATTCGCTGAAGCTCCCCGGCCGGAAAGCCACCCTCAGCTTTATCAAGGCATTGGGGCAGACCATCCTGCAACTTGTTCGCAGGATCCACCATAAAACAACAAATAGATTCTGCAGTCGAGTCGCAGAATGACTTGTCTATGAGATTGCATTTTCATGATCCGCGGCGACCCAAGGGACATGGCGGTGTAACAAGGAAAGTGCGCCGCTTGTGCAGGGGCGACCGGCCGCCCCTGCACCGGGATAGAATCAGCCATGGCACGTTTATCCTTTAATCCTTCCAGTCCCGTATGCGGAACTGGCACTCTTTACCGCCTTTCCCCATCATGGAGACGACTTCCCAGCGGCCCCGCTTGTCGCGGATTGCCACTTCCACATCGTACCCGCAGATGAAATCGCAGGGGGATTCGGATATACCCATCTTCCTGGCCATATCCAGGAACGGGCACTTGGAGATATGCTCATAAAACACGTCCTCGCCGTTTTCCACCTCATGATCAAAATTGAGTTCAAATCCCAGCACCGGGAAGCTGATCATTTCCCGTTTCAAAAGTTCGAGGATGGACAGTTTGCCGCCGGGGAAATTCTTTCTAATCCGTTTCATCCCCTCATCATACAATTTTTTAAAGAGCTCTGTTCCCTCCTTTTCTCCCAGAAGTTTTTTCAGGTCCAGGTAGAGGTTGATTCGGTCGCTGACAAGCACGTCACGCACCCTCGCAAGCTGTTCTTCGGTGGACAACGGTTTTGCGTCTGTGGTTAATTTTGGCATAAATCCTCCCTTCGTAGCGCGGCCCAGACGATTTTCTGAGCAAGCGGGTTTTAAGTATGCCCTCGTTCAGAGGGTTGGACCTCATTTTTGCCGGCGCCCGGTGGTTCGCGCAACACCTTCAGCCCGGTTAAGGAAACAGGGTCTTTATAGGTTATCACCGCACCAGCATCGCATCCGGCGCAAAGAGCGGCTGCTTCCACGCGATCCGCCTGATCCATGGCGGTTTTTTTTCGCAAGGATGAATATCGGTTAGTTATAGATATACTGTTTCAGGAGGAAAGTCAAATCAATTGGGGAAGGAGAATCGGAATGGCGCGGAGCGCGGATTTTTCTTTCTTACAGATATGCCGCATCAAATTTTGGGTGAAGTCGGACAAACCGGCCCGCGAAGGTGTAGGGCCAACCCCCGTGGCTACCCTGTGCTATCCGGGCAGGCGCCGGAACCCGAACCTAGCGGCGCACCATTTTATAAGAATGGCGGGAGGAGCTGATTTGATCATCACCTCCACCGTAATCCACTCTCATCAGGAAGAGGCGATTTTTTAGCTTTTGTGTCCCACCGCCCTGCTGCCGGGTAGTTCACTGCGAAACTGGTTATGGGCAATGCGCTTCCAGGATGGCGTCCTAGTACCTGCGATATCCTCCCCGGGGTTTGCTCTTCTGCGGTCGCGCCTGATTTACTTTTATGGCCAGCCCCTTCAACTCCGTTCCGTTAAGCCCGTTCATCGCAGCCTGTGCCTCCGCGCCGGAAGGCATCTCAACGAATCCGAAGCCCTTTGATTCACCGGTGTATTTATCTTTAATTATTTTTACCGAGGTAACCTCTCCGAACGGTTCAAAAGCCTGCTGCAGCTCGCTTTCAGACACGTTAAGCGCCAGATTGCCTACGTACAGATTCATCTCGTTCTCCTTGCATGGTAAGGGTTGACAAGTATTTTTTATGAGTTCCCGCAGCGCCGGGGGTGCTGTGCGGCCGTGCGAAATGCGGTGAACGGGCGGTTACGAAGAAAAGCCTTGAGCGCCAGACCACGCCATCATTTTGATAACCCGGCCGAAAAAATGCGGAGGCGATGCGGTATCAAAATGAGGATCAGGGGTGAAACGATAATCCTCGCGCTGCTTGCGGCCCCGGCAAGCAATCTTCCATCGGTGGCGGGCACAAGATCAGGATATGTTTGGACGGAACGTGCTGTATCGCTATTCCTATAATGGAAGCGGCGGTTTGTCAAATGATATTTGCATCGCAGCGCCGGGAGCGCGCTGTGGCGGGATTGGGATCCGGCCAGGCACACCTTGCGTGATCCAGCTCAACGGTGTCGTAGGCGGATTGGATTATTTGCATTTTTTGCCGCGGCAGCAAGATGCATTGCGCAGAACCGGCGTTCCGGGTTGCGGGGGATACGGTTCGCCGATGATACGGATGAACTCAGGGGCGGTGATTTCCATTGGCAGGACTGTTTTTACTGCCCCGCAGGTGAAGTTGGGTAAGGGTTCGAGCAAGGTACGAGAACGCCTCTTCCGGATCGTTGCTGAAGTGGATGAGCTTGAGGTCCTCGTGGGCGATGGCTCCTTTATCGACCAGCGCGTCAAAATTGATGACCTCGCTCCAGTAATCTGTTCCGTAAACCACCACCGGCATGATTTTGCGTGACCTTTTGGTTTGCATCAGGGTGAGCACTTCAAACAGCTCATCCAGCGTGCCGAATCCGCCGGGGAAAATCACCAGGGCCTTGGCCAGATATACCAGCCAGAACTTCCGCATGAAGAAGTAGTGAAACTCAAAACTCAAGTCGGAGGTGACGAAGGGATTGGGTGATTGTTCCTGGGGCAGGGTGATGTTGAGACCGATGGACTGTCCGGCTGCCTCGCTTGCCCCGCGATTGGCCGCCTCCATGATGCCCGGGCCGCCGCCGGTACAAATAATAAAACGCTTCTGGCCCCTGCCCAGGCCCTTGGACCACTCGGTGAGCTTGCGCGACAGGATAACCGCCTCATCGTAGTAGCGCGACATGGTCAGCTCGTGGTTGAGAACGGACAGCTTTGTGCGGCGGTCCTGCGCCGCCGGTTCGGCATGGCCCTGCGCCGCCGGTTCGGCATGGCCCTGCAGCCGATCAATATCTTGCTTTACCGCTTCGGAAGAGCGGAAACGGGAAGAGCCGAAGAATACTATGGTATCTTCGATGCCATGGCCGTGGAACCGGCTGAGCGGTTCGAGGTATTCCAGCATGATGCGTAAGATGCGGGCATCGGGGCTGCCGAGGAATTTCTGGTTTTTATAGGCCTTTATTGCCGTACCGGGCGTGTTGGTCATACCAGCTCCCGCTGTCATTTTTTTATAGGGACAATCTCTCGTCGGCACATTCTGCTTGAGAGCTTAGCATAAAAATGTATGGATGGAACCGGAAAATTTCGTGACGAAGGGCCGGGGACACGGCGGGCTAGCGGGCCGGGGCAAGAAATTGCAGCAGCGCGGCGCAGAGCGGCGAGGGTGTTTGCTTTTTGTCCTGGATGATGAAGAAGGTGCGGGGAAATCGCGCTTTCCGAATGGCAATTTTCCTGAAGGTTCCCAGCTTCAACTCCTCCTCGACCGCGCGCTCGGAGATGAGCGACACGCCGAGCCGCGCTTTTATAGCCTGCTTGACCGCGGTGGTGCTTCCCACCTCGGCAATGATATGCAGGCGGTCCGAGGAAATTCCACGCTCATGCAGGTGTCGCTCCATGCCCAGGCGCGTTCCCGATCCCGCCTCCCGCATGATGAAGGGTTCTTCGCTCAGTTCATCAAGGGCGATGGATGCCCGATTCCACCATCGATGTCCTTTCGGCACCACCAGGATCAACTCATCCTCGACAAATGCCTTGAACAGCAGGCGGGGGTTGGTGAGCTTCGCACCGACGATTCCCAGTTCTACTTTTCTGGCAAGCAGTTCATCGACGATTTCACCGGTATCTCCGATGCGAAGGGTAATCCGGATGTCCGGATACAGGGTTATGAATTGTCCCAACCGCTGCGGCAGGATGTATTCTCCGGGTATGGTGCTGGCCCCCAGGACCAGACCGCCGCTTTTCTTTCCCAGGAACAGGTCCAGCGCCTGCTGCGCCTTGCCCCGCAGCGAGGTGATCTGCTTGGCGTAGCCGTACAGCACCTCGCCGGCCCTGGTCAAGGCAACTTCCTTGCCCAGGCGGTCAAAGAGCCGGGTGCCGAGATAGTTTTCCAGCGCGCAGATGTGCTGGCTGACCGTCGGCTGGGTGAGGTACATGTGCTGCGCGGCCTTGGAGAAGCTTTTGAGTTCCGCAACCCGTATAAAGATTTCACACTGATGGATGTCCAACATGGTGGCGCGTCATCGGGTGAGGGGGGGTCAGCAGACTCTATTGAAAATAATCATATAAGTCAAGCTATTAAAATAAATGCCCGGGGGTCTCCCGGGGCGTTGCCCGTCGTCCCGAAGGGGGCGGGAACGACAAAAAATTAGCTAAATAAATCTTGACAGGGAAATGATGCTGTGCTAGGAATCTGAATGAATCATCATTCATTTTTGTCCGTTTTAAATTTCTGTTTAGAATCAAAGTGATATGAAGAATAACCATGCGCGCAGTGAGGACAAGCACCAGCGCATCATAGGTGCGGCACTCAAGGTATTTGCCCGAAAAGGTTTTTTCAATTCCAAGGTTTCTGAGATTGCCCAGGAAGCGGGTGTTGCCGACGGCACCATTTATCTTTATTTCAAGAACAAGGATGATATTCTCATTTCGGTGTTTGAAACAGAGATGAAGTCAATGATCAACACCATGAAAAGAGAGCTGAGCAAGTGCCACCACCCCCTGGAAAAAATAAAATTGTTTGCCTTCCAGCATCTCAATATGATAACGGAGAACCAGGAGTGGGCCGAGGTGGCGCAGGTTGAATTGCGGCAGAGCAGCAAGTTCATGCGGGAATATGTCAAGGATAACCTGGCGGCTTACCTCGACATATTCGCCAACATCATCCGCGAGGGTCAGGAAAGGGGGATTATAAAAGCAAGCGTCAATACCGGTATCGCCAAGCGGGCCTTTTTCGGCGCGCTGGATGAAATGGGCCGATACTGGGTTCTCTCCCGGGCCAAGCGCTACAGCATCGAGGAATCGGCAAAACAGATAAGCGATATTTTTATCAACGGGGTCTTAAATAGTTAACCGGCAGCATCTTACTAATCAGGCTACGAGGAGGTTTTGGTGATGGACATTATAGTGTGCATGAAGCAGGTACCGGATTCCGAGGCCCAGATCAGGGTCAGGCCCGACGGGAAGGGCATTGTCGACAGCGATATCAAGTTTGTCATGAATCCCTATGACGAGTTCGGGGTGGAAGAGGCGCTCAAGCTCAAGGAAAAATTCGGCGGCACGGTTACCCTTGTCTGTCTCGGACCGGCGCGGTGCGTTGAGTCGATCCGGACCGGCCTGGCAATGGGCGCCGACAAGGCCATTCATCTTGATGATCCCGCGTTTGACGGGGGAGACGCAATCAGCACCGCCAAGGTCCTGGCCGCGGCAATAAAGGGGCTGCCTCACGATCTCATCTTCTGCGGGAAGCAGGCGATTGACGATGACTCGGCCACGGTGGGGTCGGCGCTGGCCGAAGTTCTCGGCATTCCCCAGGTGAGCCTGGTGGTCAAGGTTGAACTCGCCGAAGACCGCAAGTCGGCAAAGGTAAACCGGCAGATTCTCGGCGGCGAGGAGATTTTACAGGTCCCCCTGCCGGCAGTGCTTAATGCCCAGAAGGGCTTGAATGAACCGCGTTACGCATCACTGCCCGGCATCATGAAGGCGAAGAAAAAAGAGATAAAGAGCGTGAAGGTTGCCGACCTGGGCATTGCCGCCGACAGCATCGGCGCCGCCGGGGCGCGGACGAAAATCCTGCACATGGCCGCTCCGCCCCAGCGGCAGGCGGGCAAGATCATTCCCGGTGAAACCCCCGAAGAGAAAGCCCCGATCCTCGCGAAACTGCTGCGGGAAGAGGCTAAAATAATTTGATTGTTTCCCTTGTATGCTGAAAGGAGCGCACTATGGCTAAAGGAATCTGGATTTTTGCAGAACGGTCTGATGGAACACTGAGGAAGGTCGCCTTCGAGATGTTAAGCGAGGCGAGGAAAATGGCCGACAAGCTCGGCGAAGAACTCTGCGTGGTAGTGCTCGGTGACACGGTTGAAGCGGCGACCAAGGATTGCGGCCCTTACGGGGCGGACAGGGTTTATGCCGTGGAAAGCCCGCTGCTCAAGGACTATACCACGGAAGGGTATGCCAAGGCATTGGTTGACCTGGTCAAACAGCACCAGCCGTCGATTCTACTGGGCGGCGCGACCGTCATCGGCAAGGATCTTTTCCCCCGGGTGGCCGCCCGTCTGGATGCAGGGCTGGCGGTGGACTGCACCGAGATCAAGCTGGGAGAGGGCAACCAGTTTGTGGTGAAACGGCCCATGTACGCCGGCAAGGTCTATGCGGATATTGCATTTTCAGATGTAACGCCCAAGATGGCTACCATCCGTCCCAACGTGCTCATTCCCGCTCAGCCGGATGCATCGCGCAAGGCCGAGGTGGTGAAGGTTGCCCCGGCGCTTACCGCGGATGACATCAAGTGCAAGATTGTGGAGCAGCTCAAAGTGGCGGGAGAGAAGGTCGACCTGACCGAAGCGGAGGTGATCATTTCCGGAGGCCGCGGCATGAAGGGCCCCGAGAATTTTACCATCCTGGAAGAGATGGCGGCGGTGCTCAACGCGACGGTGGGTGCCTCCCGGGCGGCGGTCGATGCAGGCTGGAGACAGCAATCGGATCAGGTCGGCCAGACCGGCAAGGTGGTTTCCCCCAACCTGTACATTGCCTGCGGCATATCGGGGGCCATTCAGCACTTTGCCGGCATGGGTACATCCAAATACATTGTGGCCATCAACAAGGATCCCGAGGCGGTGATCTTCGGCAAGTGCGATTACGGCATCTGCGATGACCTGTTCAAGGTTGTACCCAAGCTGACGGAAGAACTGAAGAAGCTGCGGCAGGAGTAATGTCCGATAGAGGATGGGCCGCCGTTTGATGCATGCATTGAATCCCGGTAAAAATCTGTACGCTCGTATCCCCTCGCCCCCCGGTCAGGGGGGCGGGGGATGAAAGCGGGAGCAGCGTGTGACCGTCGTAACCGGATGGATTCTTGTTGCACCGGTGCCGACGCTGTCGGGTTTTTTGCTGAATCGGTAAAAACCCGCGAAGCGTCACTGTGACGTGGTCGCACACTGAAAAGGGTCTATAATGTTTTCCCTGCTTGATCTGATCCTCATCCTAATCGCCCTGGCCGTATGCGGCTACAGGGTGTATAACCACGTGCGCCTCTGGCTGGCAGGACAGCCGGAGCGCCGCGGGGTTTCTTTAGGCAAGGGAATCTGGTTTGCGTTCCGCTACGGGTTGATCCAGCGGTATTTTTTGAAGGAATCCTACCCCGGGACTATGCATCTTTTCCTGGTGGTGGGGTTTTGCATTCCCCTTGCGGTGATTATCGTAACCCAGTGGCCCTTCATCCTGCCGCGATCCTTCGGAAATGTTTTTGCCTTCCTGCTGGATATCATCGGATTGGCCGCGCTTGTCGGATGCTGCCTTGCCGTCATCAGGCGTTATATCTTCAAGCCGTCCCGGCTGGACAACACCCGCGATGACGCGCTGGCGCTCATCCTGGTGACCTCGATTTTTTTCCTGGGGTTTGTGATCGAGGGCTTCCGCATCGCCATCACCCAGCCTCCCAACGCCATCTGGAATCCGGTCGGGCTGTTTGTCGCTCGGGTGCTCTCGGTTCTGGGGGTCGGAGGCGGCAAAGGGTCGGTGTTCCTGCATCATCTTGTCTGGAGAATACACTTTTTTCTGGTCTTGGCGTTCTTTGCCTATCTGCCGTATTCCAAACTTTTCCATATCATAAGCGCCACCCTGAATACCATCCTGCGGTCCACCGGTCCCAAGGCGGTGCTCGCCCCCATAACCGATTTTGAAACCAGGGAAACCTTTGGCGTGACCACCATCCCGGAGTTTACCTGGAAGCAGCTGCTGGATCTTGATGCCTGCACCCGTTGCGGAAGATGCCAGGACCGCTGCCCGGCGTATCTGACGGAAAAACCGCTCTCGCCGAAGAAGCTGATCCAGGATCTTAAAAATCACCTGGAGAAGGAGCGTTCCGCACTGCTGGGCAACGGCAAGGACAAGGAAGCGCAGGCGCTGGCGCCGATCATGGGCAATGCCATTACCGATGATGAGCTCTGGTCCTGCACCAGCTGCATGTCCTGCATGGAGCAGTGCCCGGTGTTCATCGAGCAGGTACCCAAGGTGGTTGACCTGCGGCGGTACCTGGTGATGATGGAGAGCAGCTTCCCTCC
>CAYWLT010000117.1:0-9208 GCA_964459295.1 uncultured Thermodesulfobacteriota bacterium | reverse complement strand
CACCTATAACCGTTACGCCCCAAAAGACCGACAGGTAACCGAATTTCTCCTTTACCCCGTGGGCTACCAGTACCGGACGCTCTCTGGTAAGAAAGAAAAAATATTTGAGGGCGGCGCGCAACTCTAGCAGGTCAGTGCGGTTGGGCACCATGGGCATGCGCAGCAGGGCCTGAAGCCCGCTTGCCGGCGTCAGCCTTCCCTCCAGGCGCAACGGCCGGAGATAATACTTCCAGGCGCATACCAGGATGTAAAAAATATGGTAGATAAAAGCCAGGGTCATGATCACCGCACTGACACGGTGAATGAGAGGCGCAAAGGCAATGCCGCCCACATAGTTATAGAGGCGATCACCCCACCAGGTATGATGAAATTTCAGGGGAAGCCCGGTTACCGCCAGCACGGTAAAGGACAGGAAAATGGCGATGTGCTGCAAGCGCTGGTTTACGGTCAGCCGCTGGAAATAGAGATTGCCGTTTTTTTCGATGACCTTCATCTTGCTCATGGCTTCCGGGTGCGGATTCTTCGTCTCTTCAAGAGTACAAGCGGCAATACGGCGTTGGGGAAAATGTTCCGCGCCATATCCAGCACGGTAAAGATCATCAGGGGAACAAAGCTCCCCAGGGTCAGCAGCACAAAAAAACAGGCGGCATAAAATTCAAGCGGATTCTTTGCGGGAGTAAGCAGGACATGCGCCTTGTAGCCGGCAAGGTTCATTTCCGACCGGGGGTGACAATCGATATCCGAACAGGTCTTGTAAATATTTTCGTGATAGGAAGCCGATTCCGGATCATCCATGGACTTTATGTCATGAATTGACTGTCCGGGCAAAACATGGCAATCGGTGCAGTCGGCGGTTCGCTCATCCCCGAAGGCCAGGGCCTTTCCGTGGTAGGTCTCGCGATAGGATTTAAGCAGGTTGGAAAGTCCATGCCGTTCCATCATCTCGGTATTGCCGTGGCATTTGCCGCACATTTCCACCACTTCCCCGGGCTTGCGCAGCTTCTGCATCCGGGAGGTAAAATGGCTGAAGAACTTGAGCATGAACGCATTTTCTTCATGGCAGACGGAACAGCGCCGGATGGTCTTCCCCTCAAGCCCGGGCATGTCCGCCTTCAGAAACGCCAGCGGACGGTACAGCGGGTCCTGGTGACAGGTGATGCAGTCAGGATAATCGCCCTGATGCTCCTTGGTTTTTCCATCCTTGTCCAGCCGGCTGTGAGCGCTGCGCGCCAGGTGGTCCGCCACCCGCTGGTGGGAAAAGGGAAGCCCCGAGGAGGGTTCGTTCATATGACACACGATCAGGCAGTCTACCTTTTTGACCTCGCCGTGAGGAAACTTTTCAATGCCGGCGTGGCAGTCCGTGCACTTCAAGTTACCATGCGGGCTGTTCAGGTACAGGTCCTCGGTCACATAGAGCAACCGGAACTCTCCTTCATGGCCGCCCTCAACGTCCCGGTCTTCACCGGTGATATAGCTGAGCCCTCGATACCCGTGGCAGAAAAGGCAATTCTCCTCATCAACCGCCCCTGACCGGCCGGCAAAGCAGAAAATGCTCACCAGGGTGAGCAGAAACACCTCCGCCCCATGGGCGCTTCGCGGCCACCTTACCCGGTTCACCTGCCTTTTAAAAACGGACCGACCCGACATGCCAAACCTTACAGTATGTATCCTGACAGCGCCACCGTGCTGATCATGTTTCCGAAAAATGCCAGCCCGCCCGCAGCAATATAGGGATCCGCCGCGAAACCGGTCAAGACCATGCCCATGCCGTAACCCAGGTAATAATTGTTGGACCAGTATACCGCGGTAAACGAACCCCCGATCGACAGGTACATGCCGAATCCGTTCAGACAGTCAAGCACCAACACGTTATCCGACCTGAATTCGGCGGCGGTGGATCTGCAGCCTTCCCGGAAGGGACCGATTAAAAAGATTTCATACCGCTTGCCCTTCACCGACGGTACGGTGGTTGTGGTTGTGGTTGTGGTTGATCCACCGCAATTACTGTGGCAGTCAAGGCATGACGCGCCCGACGGGTTGTAGCCGGTCAAGTCCTCGTGGAAATTGACCAGATCGCATTTTTCCGAACCGGCGGCCGGGTGGCATGTCAGGCAGGCGGAAGCAAACACATTGCCCGCCCCCGGGATGCCGGTGTGGCAACCGGCGCAATTGCTGTGGCTGCCGTGGATGCTGCCGCCACCGGCGCCGAATACGCCCACCGCATGGCAGGCGAGACAGCCCGCCGCGTCCACCTTCTGATTTGCTTCCCCCAACCGCGGCCCCGCGACCGCAATGACCGCCGCCAGAACGACCAGCATGGGGTAACCGAAGATTTTTTTCACCGAAGCACCTCCTTTGCAACCGGTTGATCGCGGGCAAGCCGCACGCTCGGGTTTCACCTTAGCAAAACCGTCCCCCCATCAAGGGGAAGCAGGCTGCCCTTTGGCTCATTTATAATCAGCCAAATTCACCTCAAAGGAAACCCGCTTCTTGTTCTTTACTAAAACAATCTCAACCTTCCCCGCGGGATTAATCTTATCATACAGGAAGTAGGAGCGAATGGTCGCCTGATATCGCGGGAAACCCGAAGCCGGAGCATTGTCTCCGGCGGGGTAGGCTACATCGTCAACCCCGATTTTTTCCGGGTCAATGCGGCGGCCCGCCTGAACCATATAGGTTGTGTAGGCATCGGCAAAGCCCGCCCGGTCGCCAAAGGCATGCAGGTCAACCTGCAGGTCGGTGCCGGAAAGAATGCCGGTGAGTTCCGCCTCGGATGGTGTGCCGCTTTTGATCGCCAGCAGCCCTGCAAGCAGCATCAGCTTGCTCCACTTGGTTCTGACAATACCGTGCTCGCCGTACCGCTCCTCTTCCCCGAAGCCGTAGGTTCGGTTGATGTACTCGGATACCCGGTCCCGCTTCACCCTGCCTTGCTGCAAGGCATTCTCCGCCTCTTCCCGGCTAATCGTTACCTGCAGCGCCCCGGCAGCCGTACACAACCACAAGGAGCACAGGAAACATGCCGCGATCCTCAAGCCGGTGTTCATTTCTTTCATCCCCGGAATGTTATGAGACACCCCGTTCAGAACGCATACTGCATGCCCAGGCTGATATAGTGAAGGTTACCGTCCAGATCGTTGTTTTTCCCATCATTGTAGTCCCTCACATTGTATCTGGCATAAAAGTTGATGGATGGTTTGTACAGATACTCCAGCCCGAATGAGGCTTCGATGCGCTCGATGTTCAGGTCGGAAAACTCTCCGATGTTGTTATCGTAGACGCGGGAATCAAAATCGGCCCGGGAGTCGGTAAAGGTAAGATTGCCGCTCAGCGCAAGATTGGGGCGTAAACGGTAGTTGAGCAGAAGGTTGTAAAAATTGCTCCGGTCATCATACGGAACGCGGCGGGCGGAGGTGATATCGCTGCGCCATACCCCGTGCACGGTTCTATATGCGGCCGACGCATCAATTCCGGTGTCAATGAAGCCGTAGGTACCGGTAAGGGTAAGGTTCTCCCGCGGGGCAAACCAGAGGCTGAACATCATCTCGAGCCGTTCCTCATCAATGGCATATCTGTCGCTGTCGGCACGTTGATAGACGATGAATGACGAAAAGGAAAGGTTTCCCCGCGGATGCCAGTTGAGTGCAACCCGCGCTTCTTCACTGCCGGTCGGTTCACTGGACATAAGCGACCTGAATAACGTCCATTCTTCATTGAGGAACGGATCGCGGGTTCTCTCGTTCCGGTAGCGCAGATTCAGCTCAACCGTCCGAAGCAGCCGGCTGACCAGGGAAATCGTGGCAATCTCCCGTACGGTCGACTTCTCGGCGCTGTCGCGGCGATCAATATCCTCCCGGCGGTATCCCCCGCTTAAAAAGCTCTTCTTCCAGGGCAGGGTCTTAAAAGAAACCGAACTTCGGGTGAAATCCCGCTCCATGGCGCCGGGAACATCCGTCTTCATGTTGTAATCATGATAGTTGACGCTGAATGAAACATACTTGCAGGCCGCCGTGGATAAGCGCACGGCAAAACTGTCGAAATCCCGTTCGGCACGATTGTCGCGGTTATGATGAGTTCCCGCCTGGTAGTCGAGGCTCAGCGAAGATCGAAGCGGCAGCACCGCCTTGGTCTGGAAGCGGTTGCCGGTGGTTCGCGAATCGGCCACTTTGCCGTAATACTGAAAACCCCGGACCGGCAGGGCGGGTGAGGAAAATCCGTAGTATGCCAACGGCGGAGTCCCGCCCTCGGCAAAGCTTCTCTGAAGATTGCTGTAATTGAAGGTGAGGAAGCCGACGGTCATTTTTGCCCCAAGGTCAATATCCCGGGTGCGCTGGTTGATGCGCTGATCCTTGGCGGTTACATGGCACTCGGTGCATTTGCTTACCGTGGTTGCCTGCCGGTGACCTCTTTTATCAAGCTCCCGGAAATTCGCATGAAAGGTGAGGGTGGGAATGAAGGGGATGCGCAGGGTGTTCCTGCTTTCCAGTTCCTCACGAATGATGGCGTTGCGCATGAAGGGATCATAATCGGTGAAAGAATCCTGGTTGGCCAGGGAATCGTGATCGAGGTAATGTTTAAACCGGCTGTAGACGGCCTTGCTTTCAAACACCCGGCCGGCATCCAAATCAAACAGGTAGTTCTGATCATTCTTATCCCGCAGCACTCCGGCCACACTCAGATAATTGTTTTTACTGTACGAGTGCAGGGTGAAGCCTCCCTCCATGCCGGAATCAAGCGATTCATACTCTCCCACCTTGCCGCGGTAGCCGCCCACCGCCGCGTAGTGGTACCCCGCATACGCATCAATGGAATAATGTCCCGGGTCAAAAAACTCCGTCCGCTCCGCCCCCCCGGACATCCCGGGGAAGGCGGCTGCGACCGCCAGCAACAGAAGCACTCGGCATCCGGACCTTACCCACATGCGTTCATCTTCCCTGCAAATTATTGACATGCATTAACGGGTAAGCCCCCCCTTCCCCAGTTGTGAATACAGATCACTGCCGTGTATTTGGGAATGGCACTGGGTGCACGAGGTCAGCATCGAAGAGAGGGTGGGATGCGACCCCGTTCCGGCAAAACCTTTATGCCCCCGGTGACAGCGCAGGCAGATAAAGGGCTCGTCCTGTTTGAGCAGGTTATTGGCAATGGTGCCGTGCACATCATGGCAGAGATCACAATCCTCCACGACCGGGGGATGCTCATAGAGGAAGGGCCCCTGTTTATCGGTGTGACACCGGTAACAGAGGTCATTGACGGTAAGGTCTTTCAGGCCGTTTTCCTCCGCTCCGTGGGTGCTGTGGCAGTCGCTGCACTTCATTTTTCCTTCCCGCACCGGGTGGTGCGACGGAAATTCCGCCTTCATCTTCATCTGCTGATGGCAGTCATAACAGAGCGCCGGATCGCCCTTGTACAGCATCTTTCCCTCGGTAATCTTATGGGACTTGTGACACTGGCTGCAGCCCACATCCCGCAGGGCATGGGTGTTGCCTTCCCAGCTCAACAGCGGATCGTTTCTATGGCAGGTAAGGCAGATCGCCGAACTTTCAGCCGGCTTGAGCCGGTCAAAACTGATGGTCTGCTCGATATTGCCCTTCGACGCCACGTGGGCGCTGCCCGGCCCGTGACAGCCCTCACACCCTCTTTCCTGACCGGCAACCTCAAACGCCCTGACCCGATAATGAATGGTCTTCCGGTAGTAGGCAAACACATCATCATGGCACACCGCACATTCTTCCGAACCGACATAGGTTGCATCAGGTATGCGGTGGAGCGGCGCAAGGATATCACGTTGCGGCGCGCACGCCCCCGACACCCAGAGCAGCATCATGAGTATGCCCAGGCCCCGGTTGAAGGTCTTCGGTCCTGGTGAAAAAAACAAAATGGGGGGGATCAGCAAAAAGCCTCTCCGATTTTTTCGAATTACGTCTTGACTTCCTGAGGAAAATCATACTAGATTCGTACTTCCTGGTTAAATAGCAGATTCCCAAAAGAAATGCAAAAAACAATTTATATCCGCCTCACTTTTTATCCGGGCGGCTAACCCCGGCGGTACGCCGGCCTCCGTCTGATCGATCTCCGGCACCATTGGGCGTGTGATTGTCGGGCATGATATGAAACGACTTGAAGGAAAATCAGCGGTCTGCGCCGCTGTTCTCGCGCTCATGCTGTGCGCCTGCCTCTCGCGCGCCCCGCTTCCCGGAACCGAAGCCGCGCCGGCTGATCAGCGTATGCCGGCCCGCCTCTCCGTGGATAAGGACCCGGAAACAATGGTTCTCATCCCCGCGGGCAGCTTTCTGATGGGATCGGAAGAAGGAGAGACGGATGAGCGGCCGGTTCATAAAGTGTATCTTGATGCATTCTACATTGACAGCGCCGAGGTGACCTGCGCCCGGTACCGCCGCTTCCTGAGCGAAACCGGATATCTTCCCCATCAGCTCTGGAACCCGGAATATGACCGGCCGGAAGACCCGGTGGTCGGGGTGAGCTGGTATGACGCCTCTGCCTTCGCCCGCTGGGCCGGCAAAAGACTTCCCACCGAGGCCGAATGGGAAAAGGCGGCGCGGGGCGGAACCGACGGGAAAAAATATCCCTGGGGTGATGCAATAGACAAGACCATGGCAAACTTTGCCTCCTTCGGCATTGCCCCGGTGAAGAGCTTTGAAGCCTATGGATACGGCCTCTATGACATGGCGGGAAATGTGGGAGAATGGTGTCAGGACTGGTACGGCGATACCTATTACGCCATGAGCCCCGGAGAAAACCCCCGGGGGCCGCAGCGCGGCGAGAGGAAGGTGGTGCGGGGCGGCGCCTGGTATAACAGCGAAGACGGCCTGCGGATAGCCAACCGATATAAAAACGCCCCCGATGTGGGAAACTTCAACACGGGGTTCCGGTGTGTCAAATCAGCGCAAACTGCCCCTCCCCGGTAACATGCGGCCCGCAACTACGGCATGGTTTCTGACCAGCATTGTATGTACTCTAACGGCGGCATTACCGTCCAGCGCCACAACCACCAGTCTCAAACCTGATTCAGCCAAGGAGTGCGCCATCTGTCATTATGGCTGGGTCGACACCTTCTTCATCGGAAAACGAGGCACGGACCTGGCGCTTCTGCCCTCGCGGGACACGGCGGCTGAGGCGGACATGTGCTTTTCCTGCCATGACGGCTCCACCGTCGATTCGCGCAAGAAAGTGCACAACGACCGCAGGCACCAGGTGGGCGTCAAGCCTTCGGACAAGGTAAAGATTCCGGAAATTTTCCCCCTCGACGGCGAAGGCAAGATGAACTGCGCCACCTGCCACAGCGCCCACGGCGTTTCATCCGAACCGGGTATCGAAAAGACCATCTTCTTGCGAACATCAAACCGCAACTCCGCCATGTGCACCATGTGCCACCTTGACAAGGGAGGCGGGACGGAAAAAGGAAACCACCCGCTGAACAAAACCACCCTTGTCGTCCCGGACACGCTTTTCGCTTTCGGCGGATATACCGGGGATGAACCCAACCAGGTGATCTGCGAGAGCTGTCACCTGGCCCACGGAGGTTTCACCGACCATCGCCTGGTCCTGCCGGTTGACCAGCCCGGGGTGCACCCCGTGCTCTGCGAAGCTTGCCACGGGAAAACACCGGGACGCAGCCGGGACCCCCTCAGAAACCGCTTTTCACACAGCGTCGATGTCAAGCCGCTGGATGCCGAAATCCCCGCAACCTGGGGCAACCGCGAGATGGTAAAACTCGGCGCCGGGGGAGAACTTGTCTGCAGTACCTGCCACGCCGTCCATGGCGCCACGGCGCAAGAATCCCTTTTGAACATGGCCGCTGAGCGGGACTCCCTCTGCCTGCAGTGTCACGCTTCACAGGAAAAGCTGATCAGGAACAGCAAGCACGACCTTCGGGTGACGGCGCCCGCGGCGGAAAACAGCCGGGGTAAGACCGTATCCCATTCAGGGCCGTGCGGCGCCTGTCATTTCACCCATGAGGGTTCAGGTCCCTTCATGTGGGCCCGCGCATGGAACGGTGAAGAAAGGACCCCGGCGGGCGTCTGCGCAAGCTGCCACGCAGAGGATGCCTGTGCCGGCGAAGCACCGGTTCCGGAGACCGGCCATCCCATGGGGGTGCGATCGAAAAATGAGAAAAACGCAGCGGAATTCCCCCTGTATACAGACAGCGGTGGCAAAGACAAGGGCGGCGCGGTCTATTGTTCCAGCTGTCACAACACCCACCGCTGGGATCCCCTCAACCCGGATAACAAGGGCTCGAAAGATGAAAAGGGGGACGGCCGCAACAGCTTCCTGCGGGCCACCAACCAAAATTCCCGCCTCTGCCTGGGGTGTCACAAGGAACAGGAGGCCCTGCGCAAAACAGACCACGACCTTTCCCAAGCGGCGCCGGAAGAGAAAAACCTGCTTGGTCAGACACCCGGGCAATCCGGCATCTGCGGCGGCTGCCACCTGCCCCACGGCGGAAATCCCGTTTTGATGTGGGGAAGGCGGCTGCCGGAGGGTGATGAGCCGGTCATGGCCAGGCTCTGCCTTGAATGCCACCGGGAGGGAGGCTGCGGCGGGGGAAAAACCATCGGCAGGTATTTTCATTCCCTCGACGTTGCGGTGAACCATGCCCCGGGAATCGGACTTCCGCTCTATCTCGACGGCGGCAAACAGGACCCCCAAGGCAAGGTGGTCTGTTCAACCTGCCACAACCCGCACCAATGGGATCCGGCCGATCCTCTCAAGCGGGGCGACGAGGGGACGCCGTCCGACAGTTTCCTGCGACTTGCGCTGAGCGGTGACTCCCCCCTCTGTTCCGAATGCCATCCGGGCATGGACTACATCCAGGATACCGAACACGACCTCCGGGTATCGGCCGGCGATGAAAGGAACCGGCAGGGTCGGCCGCCCGGGCAATCCGGCCTCTGTGGACAATGCCACGCGGTGCATAACGCCCCGATGCGACCCTTCCTCTGGAACCGGGAGGTGGGGCCCTTGCGCCCGGAGGGCTGGAAGGAGGAATTTGCCCCGTCGGATAATCTGCTGGTCGGCCTCTGCACCGGCTGCCATGCCCCGGATAAGTGTGCGGGGGAAAAACAGGTGGCTTATGGGCTACATCCTTCCAGGCTCTATATGGCCCGACTGCAGGAGCGAGCCGGCACGCTCAATGAAGATGCCTTCAAGGAATACATTGATCGGTACCCCCTCTTTACCCCCGACGGGG
>CAYWLT010000116.1:0-9220 GCA_964459295.1 uncultured Thermodesulfobacteriota bacterium | reverse complement strand
GGGCTGCCCCTGATCGGCTCCGGCGACTGGAACGACGGCATGAACCGCGTCGGCCGCCGGGGGCGCGGCGAAAGCGTCTGGCTCGGCTTCTTCCTGCTTCAGGTCCTGCGCGAATTCGGCCCCCTCGCCGCCCGGCACGGCGACATGCCTTTCGCCGCCGCCTGCGAACAGGAGGCGCAAAAGCTGGCTGACCGCCTCGACCGGCATGCCTGGGACGGCAAATGGTACCGGCGCGCCTTCTTCGACGACGGGACCCCGCTGGGGTCCGCCCAAAACCCCGAATGCCAAATCGATTCCATCCCGCAGAGCTGGGCCGCACTGGGGGGTGCCACCGACCCCCAGCGCGCCCGCACCGCGATGCAATCAGTCCTGGACCGGCTTGTCGATCGCCGGCATCGCCTCGTCCGCATCTTCGATCCCCCCTTCGACACCGCGCCCTGGGACCCCGGCTATATCAAGGGTTATATCCCCGGTGTGCGCGAAAACGGCGGACAGTACACCCACGCCGCGGTGTGGGCGGCCATGGCCTTTGCCGCCCTCCGGCAGGGCGATGTTGCCTGGAAAATCTTTCAATATATCAACCCGGTGCGGCACGGGGACACCCCGGGGCACGTAGAAATCTACAAACTGGAGCCCTATGTCCTCGCCGCCGATCTCTACACGATTCCGGGCCGCGAAGGCGAAGGCGGCTGGAGCTGGTATACGGGTTCCGCCGCCTGGCTTTACCAGCTGCTTGTCAAAGACCTCCTCGGCATGCGCCTTGAATCCGACCTCCTCTCTTTCTGCCCCCTCCTCCCCGCCGACTGGACCGGGTTCAGGCTCACCTACCGCTACCGCAACACCTTCTACCACATCCAACTCCAAAAGACGGGCGACGCCGCCTGGAATACCCGCCGGGTCCGGGTGGACGGCGTCGACCGGCCCGACCGGAAAATCCGGCTCGTGGACGACGGCCGCAAACATCATTGCCTGGTCGAGCTCGGTTGAAATCTTTATAGCCCGGGGCTCAAAGCATCAGCCCGGCGCGGCCGAGGATACCGCCCCCCGCCGTCTCCAACAATTTTCTTGACACATAAAAATCCGCTCAATATACTGCCGAGCCTGTAAAGAACGCTCATGCCAACCCGGGAGCGGAACGCGAATTCCGTTCCCGGCGGCGCATCGCGGGTTATGCGCAAAAAAAAAACAACATCAAAGCAAGGTTATGAAAGATGGCACACGAAACGTACAATGCTTACACGACGGCACAAGCGCAATTTGACAGGGCAGCCGATCAAATTGGCTTGGATCAAGCCACCCGTGAACTGCCGCGTTAGCCCAGCCGTGAATATCATTTTACCATTCCGGTAAAATTAGGCTGTGAGCTGCTGGATGGCGACAGGTGGATGGCCCAGGAAGTTGATATCTTTCTGCCGTGCGCCCTGGAAAACCAGGTCACGCCCGACTCCTGCGCCCTGCCCAGCAACCGGGTCAAGGTGATTTGCGAGGGGGCAAACGGACCGACAACCCTCGCCTGCGATGAATTGATCAAAACCCGAAAAATCTATCCGGTCCCCGATTTTCTCTGCAACGCGGGCGGCGTGACCTGCAGTTACTTCGAACAGGTTCAGTGCAATACGAATTATTTCTGACCGAAGGAAGAAGTGTTGGAAAAACTGGATTTAAAATACCAGAAGGCCTCATGAAACCTCGCAACCAAAGGAAGGAGGAAACATGCAAATACCCGCAACTGAGGTTGTCTTGCGCTTGGTGACCGCTGCCTGTTTGGGCGGCTTGATTGGATTGGAGCGGGAGATTCAAGGAAAAGAGGCCGGATTCAGAACTTATTCCGCAGTAGCGTTGGGCGCTGCACTCATCATGCTGGTTTCTTTGGAAATTGCATTTATGTACCAAATACCGTCTACCGATCCCAGCCGTATAGCGGCGCAGGTAGTGAGCGGTATTGGATTCCTCGGAGCGGGGGCGATTATACGCTTTTCCTCCGGGGCCAGAGAAGTCGTCACCGGATTGACAACGGCTGCGGGACTCTGGGTGTCGGCGGGCATCGGGTTGGGTTGCGGGCTCGGGCTCTATTTTGCCTCAATTTTTACGACGGTTTTAATGCTGGTTATTTTTCTGGGTTTTTTAAAGATCGATCGAATTATAGAAGAGCGAAAAAAATCAGGAGCAAAGTAGGCGACTTTTAACGATGGTTGTTTCGGAAATACAAAGCCTGAAGCCCCACCCATGAAAGGATGAATGGCCATGGCGCTTTTTGAATACAAGGGAGTCCGGCCGGTCGTCGGCCCGGACTGCTACATAGCCGATTCGGCGGAAATCATCGGGAAGGTGGTTATCGGAAGCGGCGTGTACGTGGGCCCCGGCGCTAAAATCAGGGGCGACTACGGCACGCTGCACATCGGCGACGGCACCGCCGTGGAAGAAAACTGCGTGCTGCACGCTCGGCCGGAGGAGCTCTGCGCCATCGGCCGCCGGGTCACCCTGGGCCACATGTGCATCATCCATAACGCCCGGCTGATCGACGATTACGCAGTGGTCGGCATGGGTTCGATCGTCAGTGACTGGGCCACTATCGGAGCATGGGCGGTGGTCGCCGAGGGCGCGACGGTAAAGAACCGGCAGGACATCCCGCCGGGGAAAATAGCGGCGGGGATCCCGGCAAAGATTATCGGCGAGGTGAGCGAGCAGTTCCGGGCCGACTGGACCCGCTTCAAGCAGCTCTATGTGGATCTCGCCCGCTCCTACCGCCGCGACTTAAAGCGGATTGATTGATGATCACTCTGGATTAAGGAGCCCGCATGAAGATCCAGACCAAACGGGTTTATGACCCGCGGGACAAGGAAGACGGTGTCCGCGTTCTGGTGGACCGGCTATGGCCCCGGGGCATGACCAGTAAGAATCTGCAGGACGACCGGTGGATGAAGGATATCGCACCGAGCGATGATCTGCGAAAATGGTTCGCCCATGATCCTTCCCGATGGAATGAGTTCAAAAAGCGTTATTTTTCCGAGCTCGATGAGAAGCCGCAGACCGTGAAGCAGCTTCGTGAACTGGCCGCCACGGGAAAACTCACCCTGCTTTTTGCCGCCCGGGACACCGCACACAACCAGGCCGTTGCCCTGAAGGAATATCTGATGGCAAAATCCGGGAAGGCCGGGTCATCCCAGAAGCCATAAACAAAACCATCGTTGTGGTTGGAAATAGGGTGCACCGCCCTTTTGTTTGAGCGGACGGCGCCCCTTTTGTTATGACGGCAGGTGGTGTCATTTTTTATCTTTTCGAGGAAAGCCCTCTGTGATATATACCCATTTGTATTTGCCCATATGCAAAAGGATATAGGCGCTCTCGGCGTTACCGGACCGATGTATTGTCCGTAACGCTTCGAAGCGGCGGCACCGGCGCTCGGGAATCATTATGAAAAGATCCGGGAATCATTTCCAGGTCGAACATTTGCTGGAAGCTGTTTTAAACAGCGATCCTACCCTTGCCGCAACGTCTTCCGTTGTGCGGGGCCTGGCCGAAGAAGCGCGTGCCTACGATTGCAGCACGGCGCGCGCCGTGGTTTTCGGGGGAGGAACCGGGCTGTCAACCGTCGTCGGGGGCAACGCGCAGCTCGATGACTGGCCGAACAACCCCAATGTCGGCTTGAAGCAACTCTTCCCCCGCCTGGACGTCGTGGTCTGCACTACCGACGACGGCCGTTCCACCGGGAAATTGCTCAAGCAGTTCCCCATGATCGGCATCGGCGACCTGCGCAAGATGTGCCTGTCCATGATCCATCCTGAACGACTGGAGCGGCTCTACGGCATAGACCGCCGGCGCCGACGCATGCTGCTTCGCCTTATTCATGGCATATTCAACCATCGCTTCCCCGAGGGACCGGTGAATTACCGGCAGATGGCGGACCCGCTGCTAGTGGTCCCGGAATCGCTGCGCGGCGCGTGCCCCAGGCCGCTGGCGCTGCTGCTGCGACAACTGGGGACCTTCATGACTCCGCGGGGGGACGGGCCTACCGTGCCGCCGGGAGGGCACTGCCTCGGCAACATCCTGCTCGCCGCCGCGGTTTTCATAGAAACCGGCTGCCGCTTTGACCGCCCCCCGGCCATGGCCTCCCTGCGGGCAGGCATTGACCGCGTCGCCCGCGCCATCGGCTCGCAGCCGGGCAGGATCCACCCCGCTACCGCCGTCCCCGGCCAGTTGGTCTTTCATTACGCCAACGGCGTGACGGTGCACGGGCAGAGCAAATCGTCCACGGCGCGGCGCGGCTTCCCGGTTGAAACGGTGTACGCCGAATTTCACGCCTTCCCCGCGGTGCCGGCGGAGATCATCAACGCGGTGCGCGGCGCCGGAGTCATCGTACTGGCCCCCGGAAGCCTTTTCACCAGCAGCATCCCGGTATTGCAGCTGCCGGGCATTGCCCGGGCGATCCGGGACAACCGTTCCGCCCTGAAGATTCTGGCCGCCAATTTCTGGGTCGAGGAAGGTGAAACCGATATCACCCGCTCCGACCGGCGGAGGGGTTTTCGTGTATCCGAGCTGGTAGACGCCTATGATCGCAATGTTCCCGGCGGCGGATCCGGTCTGTTTGATTACGTTTTGAGCGCAAACCTTGAGCATCTACCCGGAAGCATCCTGCGAAACTACGCCTTGGAGGGGAAACGCCCCATCTATCTCGATCGCCGGCATGTAGAAGCCGCCGGGGTCCGCCCGGTGGAGGCAACCATATTTTCCCTTGAGAACCTGAAGGACGCGGGGGTCATCCAGCACGACCCGAGGAAATTCACCCTGGCGGTGCGCACGCTGCTGTTCGCGAACCGGCTCGGTCGGCCCGGCCGGAAGAAAAGCCGGGCGGTCCGCGCCCCAAGAAACGCCTGCCGAAGCTATCATCGAGGCAACCTGCTGCTCTGTGACTACTGGTCCGCATTCAAGCGGGCGCTTGCCCGCAAGGACATCCGACCCGCGCAGCTGCGCGATATTCTGCTCGATCTGGTATGGGAAAACCGCGACATTCGGCTTGAACACCTCGATTTTTCGGCCGGCGCCCGGATCGTCCCCGCCGCACAATGGAACCGGAGCGTTGAATGGGACAACGTGCTCGGCTACTATGACCCGGTCGATCGTTATTTAAAGCTCCACCGCCAGCTGCTCGATGATCCGGAGCGGCTCAAGGGAAACCTGCTCATCGCCCTGGGGGAATCGCTTCTCGGCCGCTATATCGAAAAGCGCAGCTGGATTACCCCCGCCGGAACCGACGGCTGGGGATCGCGCTGCTTTGAAATCCGCCTGCTTCCCCCCGGCAAGCGTGACTGTTTTTTAACTCCCGAACAGTTGCACGACTACCTGACGCTGGCGAGGATGGTGCGCCATCCCGACTCCGCCGGAACCTACCGGATCACCCTCAATCACGATGACGGCTTCCTGCCCCCCGGCCTGCTCTTCGGTCTGATGTACGCATGGTATCTGGAAAACTCCTACGGGCCGATCATGGAAATTGAAATGTCCATACTGTACCTGCGGGAGGATATGCTCATACCTCACCAGGAGCAGGAATACCGGAGGAAAAAGGCGCTCATCGATTTCTTCCGCGAGCAGGTTTTCGGATACCCGCAGAAAACCGTTCAGCGTGGGGGCGCCGCCAAAAGCCGATATGGCTGCACGCAGGCTCAGATATAACCGCGTGTCAACAAGGAAGGCATATGGAGTTGAAACCACGGGCCTATGAAAAAATAATGCAGCTCATCAACAAGGGGGTGGAGATACACAATCCGCTCACCATGGACATCGGCGACGAGGTGGCGGTGGAGCGGATTTCCGGCAAGGACGTCACCATCCACCCCGGCTGCAGGATCTACGGGGCCAAGACGGTCATTGCGGAGGGAACGTCGCTCGGCACAGAAGGCCCGGTGACGATGGAAGACTGCCAGCTCGGCCCTGAGGTGAATCTCAAGGCCGGTTATTTCAGCCAGTCGGTTTTTCTTGCCAGGGCGAACATGGCTTCCGGCGCTCACGTGCGCGAGGGATGCATTCTTGAAGAGGAGGCCAACTGCGGGCATTGCGTGGGGCTGAAGCAGACCATCCTTTTCCCCTTCGTAACCCTGGGCAGCCTGATAAATTTCTGCGATTGCCTGATGGCGGGCGGCACCAGCCGCAGGGACCACAGCGAGGTGGGCAGCTCCTACATTCATTTCAATTTCACCCCCGACGGCAACAAGACCACCCCTTCCCTGTTCGGCGACGTGCCGCGGGGGGTCATGCTCAATCAGCCGGCGATTTTTCTCGGCGGCCAGGGTGGTGTGGTCGGACCGGCACGAATCAATTACGGCACGGTGATAGCCGCAGGATCGGTGGTGCGCAATGATGTGCCGGAGAACGGCAAGCTGGTCATCGCCCGGACGCCTCACGGCGGAGTAAAGAACTTTGTCGCCCATGCCTATAAAAATCTCTCCCGCATGGTCGGAAATAATGTTATATATCTTGCCAACCTGGTGGCGCTGGAACACTGGTACCGCCATGTCCGCCGGCATTTTTTCAACCGGCAGGAATACGGCGCCCTCATCTTTGCCGGCGCGGTTGAGAAGCTGACCCTGGCCAAAACCGAGCGGCTGAACCAGCTCAAGGCGATGGTTGAGAAAATTCCGGAAAGCAACCCGGCGCGGCGGAACCTGCGCGAAAACATTGACCGCGTCGGCGCGCTGTTTGAAGCCGATCTGCGGGATAATGCGATCGACCCCGCGCGCGACGGATTTCTTGCCGGATTCCGGGAGAGCGGCGGGATGGAGGCGCAGGATTATATCAGGGCGGTGCGGTCGCTGCCGCCGGCGGTGGCGCAGGGGGGTACGGCGTGGCTGCAGCAGATCGTCGACATTTTGTGCAGCCGGACGGCATCGATGCTCTCATCGCTGGATATGTTCCCGCCGCACCGCGGGTAACTTCACAACCGAGGAGAACCAATGGGAAAATTGTTCGGGACCGATGGAATCCGGGGAGAAGCAAACCGCCATCCCATGGACGCGGCCATGGCCTTCGCGGTGGGCCAGGCGGTCACCCATATTCTGAAAAAGCAGGACCACACCACGCGCATCATCCTCGGAAAAGACACGCGCATTTCGGGCTACATGCTGGAAAGCGCCCTCGAGTCCGGCATTACCTCGATGGGGGGCGTGCCCTACCTGGCAGGCGTGCTGCCCACCTCCGGCATTGCATTCATGGCGGAAAGCATGCGCGCCGACGCCGGAGTGGTCATTTCAGCCTCGCACAATCCCTATCAGGACAACGGCATCAAGATATTCTCCGGAAACGGCTTCAAATTGTCCGACGCGCAGGAAGATGAAATTGAAAGGCTCATCCTGGGCGGGAAGCTGCCCGACCTGGTGCCGCCGCCCAAACACATGGGCCATGCCTACCGTCTCACCGACGTGCACGGAAGATATATCGTATTCTTAAAAAACACCTTTCCCCGCAGCCTTTCCATGGAAGGGCTGAAAATCGCCATGGACGTTGCCAATGGCGCAACGTACCGGGTTGCTCCTGAGGCATTTACCGAACTGGGCGCCGATCTCCACGTCATCCACAACGCGCCCAACGGCCTCAACATCAATGAAAATTGCGGTTCACAGCATACCGATGACCTCAAGCACAAGGTGCTGGAAACCGGAGCCGCCATCGGCCTGGCCTTCGACGGAGACGGTGACCGCCTCATTGCGGTTGACGAGAAGGGGCGGGAAATCACCGGCGACCAGATCCTGCTTATCTGCGCCAAGGTGCTCAAGGACGAGGGAAAGCTGAAAAACAATCTGCTGGTCAGCACCATCATGAGCAACCTCGGCCTCACCCTGGCCTGCCGGAAATTCGGATTCAAGCATCATGCCTCAAAGGTCGGCGACCGCTACGTGCTTGAGGATATGCGGCGTCTCAACGCGGTGATCGGTGGTGAGGAATCGGGGCATCTGATCTTCCTTGACCATCACACCACCGGCGACGGCATCCTGACCGCCCTGCAACTCATCGCCGCCATGCTCAAGGCCGGCAAGCCGCTGTCCGAGCTGGCCCGGCTGATGGATGTTCTGCCGCAGAAGCTGGTCAACATTGATGTTGAGCGCAAGCCGGACATTACGACGGTTCCGGAGATCGTCGCGGCGATCAAGCAGGTTGAGGCGGAGCTGAAGAAACAGGGCCGCGTGCTCATCCGCTATTCCGGAACCCAGAACATGTGCCGGGTGATGGTCGAGGGACCGACCAAAGAGATAACCGAGAAATACTGCAAAGAGCTCTCGGACATTGTCAAAAGGGCGCTGAGCTAGCAATTACCCCCTCCCGCCCGACACCGATTATCATCGTGCGATAAGAGGTGCAAATGCCTTTTACCATTTATTTGACCAAAGATTTTGACCAGATGAGCAAGGTTGCCGCCGCTATGGTCGAGGCCGACATTCAAGAAAAGCAGGCGACAAAGCGCGAGTATGTGCTGGGGCTTGCCACCGGCAATTCACCCACCGGCCTTTACAAACATCTGGCGAAGGCCTTTAACGCGGGCCGGATCGACCCGCAGCGCATCCGCACCTTCAACCTGGATGAATACGTGGGCCTGCCCGGGGAAAACGCGCAGCAACGTGCCCTCCATTGCGAGTCATACAGCTATTTCATGATCTCGGAGTTTTTCGGCCTTCTCCAGAAAAAGTTCCTTGAAACCAATGTGCCCTGGGGCACGCTGATTGAGCAACGCGATCTGGTTGACGCCCTGACCAAAAAAACCGGGCAGTATGCCATGCAGGGCACGGACAGGGGAAAGGCCATTGTCATCAGGAACAATGCCACCGGCATTTTAAAAATGATCAAGCGGGACATCCTCGACGCGTACGAAAAAAAGATAGAATCGGCAGGCGGCATCGACCTGCACATCATCGGCGTGGGCGGCAGGGGCCATGTCGCCTTCCATGAAAGCGGCATCCCCTTTGAAGGCAACCGGGTGTTACTGGTAAAGCTTGATGACAACACCGTGGCCAATGCGGTCAAGGACGGCCATTTCCCCTCAAAAGAGAAAAGCCCCGGGTACGCCATCTCCATGGGCGCCGAGCTGGTGTACAAGGCGCGGAAGATTGTGCTGCTGGCCAACGGCAAGCGGTAAACCGAAGCGGGGACCGAATCCCTAGTCGTCGCGCACGCCAGTGACGTACGGATAAGCTATGGTGAGCGCTACGCGGCAGGCGGCGGCGCGATGAAC
>CAYWLT010000115.1:0-9222 GCA_964459295.1 uncultured Thermodesulfobacteriota bacterium | reverse complement strand
TTTCTTATCACTGGTCGCTGTGAATATGGCAATTTGCTTTTTCCCCAGGGAGGCCGCCAAATGCATGAGCCCGCTGTCGTTTGATACAAAGAGATCACATTGATGTATCAGTGTCGCAGTTTCCTGAATCGGAAGCGCCGTGTAGGCTGCAACTCCCGCGTGATTGACCCGCTCATCCGCCGTCCCGCAGCAATAGACATGGAATCCGTCCTTGAGCAACAGGTCTGTGAGATTCTCATAATGGTTCCATTTTCTTCGCTCCCAATACTTCCGGTTGGTACATCCCGCGTGAATCAGGACGCTTGGTGCCTTCAGGTCAAAACGCTTGTCTGCAATATTCAATTGCGGTGGTTTAAAATCCGTTGCGCCGCATTGTTCCGCTGCACGGCAGTACTGACCGTATTCCGATCGCTTTTCCCAATCCTTCTTGAGTTTCATGTATTTTTTTGCATTATCCACCCGGTGATCCGAGAGAAAGGATACGATGCACACGTCATACATGGATTCCCGGTTGTCATAGGTGTTTTCGTAAATGTCGCGCACATATGGCTGACCCCGCACCACTTCGGCAATGCCGTCATACACAAACCCGGAGAGAAAGAGATCGCAGAGGTTTCCCCTTGCATGCAGCGCCTGAACTGCCGGGAGCGCCTGCAGCAGATTCCCCAGCCCGCAGCCATCACCCAGGCATACGGCTATTTTTTTTCCGGTATGGTTTCGCCTGAATAACACGAGCTAATGACCTGATGCGTAGTTTAATTTACGGCGTGCCGCACACGCCGGCGCGCCTGGTGAATGGACTCGGCCATCCCCTTTCCCATGTAAGACTTGAAAAAGGGTATTGCCAGCCGCAGCGGCATGTTCGGAAATGCATGGACGCACGCTCGGACGATGCAACGGCGGAAATTCCCCATGTCGCCCTGATGATAATATTCCCAGGCAAGCTGGATATAGTGGTCGCTGAATGCGCTGGATTGCGCTCGGCCCCCCCGCTCAGACCCGGCCTTGTCCCAGTAGTCCCGCAGTACGCCCATGACCGCCTTTTCCTTCTCCGGCAAGCCATCGCCTCGGATGGGTATTCGGTTTTCCGGCTTACGCTTAAGGGCCTGCAGCAACAGATTTTTGAATTGCCGCAGATCGTTATGCCCATAATATTCCCAGGCAAAGTGAATCAGGTGATTACTATATACCCTATTACCCGGATGCGCAGACTCGTCACCTTGTTCCAGTAGCGGCAGGTATTTGTCGAGGATGGCAAAAGTATCCCGCGCCATACTGGTGATATTGCCATGCATGTTGCTTTGATGGATCACGTATTTGACCAACGGCCGATCGACAAAATCAACCGTGCCGCACCGGGCGATCCGAATCCACAGGTCCCAGTCTGCGCATGAGGACAGGCTGGTATCAAAAACGCCGCTTGCCCTGAGAACCTCGCGGGAGAAGATCGCAACCGAAGCCGGCCCCTTGAGACAATTCCGATTGAGCATGTCTGCGAATAGATGACCCCTCATTTCCGGCTTTACTTCCTCGATCAGTTCTCCCTGGCAATCCACTTTCAGGGTTCCGCAATAGGCCAACACTACGTCCGGATTTGCTTTCATCAGTTCCACCTGCAGCGCCAGCTTTTCCGGAAGCCACAGGTCATCATCATCGAGCACGGCAATATATGTGCCCCGGGCATGTTCGATCCCGGTATTGCGGGCTGCCGATAACCCTCTGTTGGTTGGGTGCGAAATGTACCTTATACTATTTCCATACGCCTTTAATAAAAAGTCACGGGTCGTATCTGTACTGCCGTCATTAACCACAATAATTTCGTAGTCCTTGAATGACTGTGCCAGTGCGCTTTCCAGGCACGGTGCGATCATATGGGCGCGGTTATAGGTTGGAATAATTACGCTCACCAGAGGTGCTTGACCGCTTGTTTCTTGCATAAAATGTCCTGTAACCCGGCTATGCAAGGCAGGTGGAGCGATTATTGCTGATTACCGCTTCCTGCATCTTGGACGATCCGGCAAATACCCAGGTTTTTTACCGCTCCCCAGCTTCTCAACCGATGTCGCTTGATGAAATGCGCCCAGGCGTTTGACATGAGAATGTCATGTGAGCAGATGATGCCGCCATTATGCGCCATGTGCCGGTAGATCATCTCATATTCTGCCGTCATGTGTTCATAAGTATGCAAACTGTCATGCAGGAAAAAATCAATAGCGCCCGCTTCATCTGCAATCCCTGGTATCAGCGCAAGACTGTTGCCGAACCGCAGATTGAACCTGTGGCGCAATGTTGAAGGAACCAGGCAGCCCAGATGGGATCGATCGTTAGCGGAGTCAATGGAATAAAGGATGCCGCGATTGTTCTTTTCCATGGCAGTGAGTATATAGTTTGCCGAGGCACCGGCAGCACAACCGGTTTCCACCGCCACGCCTGGTTTACAGAGGCGGACAACGACGTAAAGCGTAATCCGGTCGGTATTACCCATGGGATTGCCGATTTCGGCGCCATTGGCAAGCCTCGCAGTAGCGGATTCATCAATCGCAATAGCCTCCGCTTCTTCAACGGCGCTCCTGATTGCGTCCGCGTCTACGCAAAAAAGGTTGCTCAACATGCTGATCCGCTGCTCCGGCAGTCGGGACCAATCCTCCCGCCCCTTTACATATGAAAATTCGTGGTCACGGTAGCTGACCGTCAGGCCGAACATGCTCTTCAGTTCTCGCACAGCAAGCATAAAGCGCTTCATCGGGGACAGGGTGGCAGCAGTCATATGCTTTGTTTCCGAGCGGACAATTTCTCCGCCCGGCTCCTTCGTGCTGGTTTGCCGGTCCGAAGCCGGCTTATAATCCCCTGCCCATAGTCGAGAAACGTCTGAACCGTTGCTTCCGGCGCATACGCCTGAACCGCAGCTGCGGCGGCGCGGCCGATTTCGTCGAGTCGTGGCTCATTCCACGCCTCACACAGTTTATCAGCAAGTGCCGGCGCATCGCCGGCGGGCACCAGAAACCCGGTTTCGCCATCCCGGATCATTTCATCAAAGCTGGCGCCCCGGGTTCCCACCACCGGTTTCCCCAGCGCCATCGCTTCAAGGCATGCGTTGGGGAGATTATCAATTAGCGACGGGAGGACCACCAGGCGCGCCCCGTTGATAATCGGATAGAGCTGTTCATGCGGGATCTGCCCTATAAAATGTAGCCGATCCGCATATTCACCGCAGATTTCCGATATATAGTTTTGCATTGAAGGCGCCAGGGGCGTAGCTATGTCCAGGCCGACGAATACCGCAGAGCATCCGTCATTATTTTTGAAAAATTGCGGCAACGCCTGAGCCAGAATGTGAATACCCTTATGCAGCTGGTATCTGCCGAAGAAAAGGAGATACGGTTTGCACTGCAGTTCTTTGGCATACAGCGAGCTATCCCATGATTCGGTCTCGATAAAAAAAGGTGTTCTCACCACCCTGATGTTTCGGGCCGAGGTCTGTTCCTCCAGCATGCGCTTAAGGGTCGTGCTCGGGGCATAAATATTTCTGCTCACCCGCAGCTGCAGCCGCTCCATCCACTCCACGGTTCTCATATCGGGGGTGCGCTTCACTCCCAGACAGTCGTGCCACACCGGTGTGTAGGTTGATATTCTCAGCATAAACGGCACATCAAGCAAGAGGCTTGAAACGAGTCCGCCGGAGTTATAATTGGAATACTGCACAAGATCGAAGGGATGGCGGCGGTGCAGTTCCTTTAATTTTATATAGAACTCCCAGCTCAAGGCGACCAGCTTCATGCTGGAGGGCAGTTTTCCAAAAGTGAGCCGATTGAGCCTTGCTATCGTTTTCCGATTGTTATTAATTCGGCATACCCCTATGCCCTTGTAATCGAACTCCGCCGGCTCCTCCTCGGAGAAGGTGATGACGTGCGCTTCATGACCCCTGCTGACAAGTACCCGTGCCATGCGATATACATAATTCGCCAGGCCGCCGCTGAAATAGCGCTCGGTCACAAATTCCGGAGTCACAAAACCGATCCTCATGCCAGCGCCCTCTCAGCTGTCGCGGCCGCGTTGCAGAAGCGCCCCACGATGGCGCGCGCGCGTTTGTTCCAGGTAAATGCGGCAACATCCCGGCGTGCGGCCAGACCCAGGTTTCGCGCGTATTCGCCGTCGGCAATGATGGAGCGTATTGCGCCGGCCATGCCATCTGCGTCGCCGGGAGGGACCAGGTGGGCGTTGCAGCCATGGGTCAAATGCACCCGGAGCGCCGGGAGATCCGTAGCGACAATGGCCCGGCCAGCAGCCATGTATTCAAAGAGCTTCAGGGGAGACATCCATTCGGCGGTATCACAGGTTGCCGGATAAGGCATGAGCAGGACGTCGCTCGCCTTGAGATAGGCGGGCACCCGGCTGTTGGGAATAAATCCGGCACAACATACATTGCCGAATGTCGCCGCCTCCGGCTTGATCCTTTCGATATCTTCATCCCAGCCTCCGATCAGCAGAAAGGAAACAGACGGCAGTTGCCGGGCACACTGTAGGATTTCTTCTATCCCCCGATTGGGGTACAAATGCCCGCAGTAGGTTGCGACAGGCGCTTCCTGAGCCAAATTGAGCTGCTTTCTCAATGCCATCTTTTCAGGCAGGCGATCAAAGGCATCCACATCGACGGCATCAGGCCAGACCAGAATCTTTTCCTCCGGAATGCCCGACTGCACATACCGGCGCTGCAGCGCCGGGCTGATGGTGACTACGCCGAGCAGCCTCGGGTTACGCGCAACTGATACAATGTGGTGGAGCTCTGAATGTTCTCCGCCCATGTGCAGCTCGATGACTGTCTTCAGCCCCAGGTTGATGCAGAGCCTCCCGGCATAGGCTGACCGGGTGTACACCATATCCGGTGAAGCACATCTGGCATAGAGCGCCGCGGCTCGATCAAATCGGGGAGATTTCCACCAGGTGATGAAAGGGCCTTCCAATTTCCAGAAAATGGGAAGCCGCACAATAGAAAAGCGGTCTCCGGTGCCATACAAGTCAGCGCAATCCGTGCTTTCACCCCCCTCATGCAAAAGTCCTCCCGACGTAAGCAGTGTAAGTTCATCAACTTCGCCGGCAAGCGCGTCGGCCATTTTCATGGCCTGGAAGGTGTGCGCCCATTTGGATGGTATGTTTCCCTGTGAAATATAGAGAATCTTCATTAAACCTGCTTCCTGGATTACCGGTACGCCCCCTCTACATATGTTCCTGCCACATCATCACGACTTTTAATAGCGTCGCTCCTAGCATAACCGTACTGAGCATTCAGATCGCCCCCGATTTTTTGAAACTGAGAGAGCTGGAAGGAAGTCAGTTCATGTCTCCAGCGCTCATCCCGAAACAATGAAGGATCCTGGCTGTTATAAAAAGCCTTATCCTTCGGGTTGCTCTCTTTCCCGAAATAGCGCTGGACAAATGAGAGGGTACCGCGGTTTCCATCAACGATGTGGTGTTTTACCTTCCAGTATTCGATCATGGCATCGCTATACGCAATGTCCATAAATGAACAGATATACCGCAATGTTGCAGATGTATGATCAAGCAGATTCTCGTAACTCACCACAATACGGTCTTGAGGGGGCAAGTTCAAAATCCAGCGGTCGTTTTCCCGTGCGCTGTTCGCCCACGCTGTAACAATGTCACCATAAGGCCGTGCGGGGTATTTTCGAGCGTAGCTTGCAGTGACAGCACGTCCATCACGCAGCAGTCGAATCACCTTAAGCTTGATGCGGGCATCAAAAAGCTGACTGCGGTACTTCTCCACCTTGCTCAACGATAGGAGGCGCGCTCCGCTAAAATCAGCCAGCTGCAGAAATATATTTTTTTCCGGTTTCCAGACCTTATTAAATGAGCTCCAGAATTCACAGTCGTCACCGCAAAGCATGCACGACCGGCTGACGTTCTGCTGCCCATGCAACGCATCGATCTCGCCGATTGACAGGGCGTTCGGATGGCTGCCGATCAGAAGTGAGAGCCAGGTCTGACCCGAATGGCCCGGTGAAGCGATGACGGCGATGGTAACCGGTTGGTTCATGCGTCCTTACAAAATGAAGGGTGAGCCCATCGTGTGTACCAGGCATCAAAAAGGGCAATCTGCCACAAGCGGTTCAGCGCAACCCCATTTGCCTGGCCGGCAAGTTCGCCGATGTAGTCCTTTCTGATCAATCCGCTTTTTACGCTTTCTCCGTCACGTAATGCATTTGCGAGCATGCGTCCATCGAAGAAACGGTCAAGCGGGATGCTGAATCCGCGCTTTTTCTTGGAGAGCGTTCGTTCGGGCAGTTTCCCCTTCATCAACTGCCTGAGTAAATATTTTCTCTCGCTCCCCGGCACAACCGCTTCAACCGGAAGGGCGAAAACCTCCTCAACCAGCGGCCGGTCCAGGAACGGCACTCTCAGCTCCAAAGAGTTTGCCATGCTGGCCCTGTCCACCTTGGTAAGGTATTGCTCGGGAAGAATAGTACAATAATCAAGCGCCTGCCATTTTCGGGGACCAGGCAAATCAGGCCGGTAATGCTGGTCTAGAAACCATTCCTGATGATGATCGATCCCGGCATGCATGTCGGCATGGAGTAGCTGCTTAAGATCGCCCACCTTCATCAAAGGATGCATGCGCTCCTGGTAAGCCCTGGTCATATTATGCTTTGCGACAACTCCCAGCGCTGCTCCTAATCGGCCAAGACATGTGCCGGTCTTTTCTAGAGAAGAAGATTTGAAATAGCGGTTATAGCCTGCAAATAGCTCGTCGCCCCCCTCCCCCCCCAGGGCAACTTTCATGTGCTTCCTGGCCAGCTTTGATACCAGGTAACTCGGGAACATTGATCCGTCGCCAAAGGGTTCGTCATAAAACCAGCTAAGGCGTGGCATAAGCTCCCAGATGTCGGGTTTAACCATTTCCTCATGCAAATCCATCGAGCAGTGTTCCGCGACCAACCGTGCGTCGGGAAGCTCGTTGTACCATTCGTCATCAACCTCAAACCCGGCGGCAAAGGCAACCCCGTTGCTGCTTTCACACTGCATAATATATGCGATGGCGCTCGAATCAAGTCCGCCACTTAAAAGAAGGCCTACGGGCACATCGCTTACCAGATGCATCGCTACTGAATCGGTCAGCGCGGCCCCCAGATCTTGTAATGCAGTATCTTCATCAGTCTTTCTCTCTTCAAACGAAGGCTCCCAGTACCTCCGCACGGTACAATTCCCATTCCTGTATATGAGAATCGACGCCGGTGGCAGTTTCGATATCCCGTCCCAGATGCTTCGGGGAGAAGGAATGTACCGGTAAAAAAAGAAGTCGCACATTGCATGGATATTGAGCGTTCGCTGGACCTGGGGACAGGCAATGATCGCCTTGAGTTCTGAGGCAAAGATGAACTGTGCCGGATCCTGGTAGTAATACAGCGGCTTTATGCCGAAGTGGTCCCGTGCCAGGATCAGCTGCTGTTTTGCATTGTCCCAGATACCGAAGGCAAACATGCCTCTGAGCCGTTCAACGCAGCGCTCACCCCACTCCTCGTAACCGTGCACAATCACCTCGGTGTCGGACTGTGAGCTGAATTGGTGACCCTTTGCCTGTAATTGTGATCGCAGTTCTTTATAATTATATATTTCGCCGTTACAGGTAATCCAGATGCTGCTGTCTTCATTGCACAGGGGCTGTTTGCCGTTTTCCGATAGATCAATAATGGCAAGCCTGCGGTGTCCAAGGGCAACGCAGTCTTCCGCAAAAAAGGAGACACCCTCGCCGTCCGGCCCCCGGTGCTCCAGGGTATGCAGCATGCTCGCAAAAAACCGGGGATCTATTTTTGTCCGGCAGTTGAGCTGTCCCAAAATCCCACACATATCAGTTGTCCCTGTCTCCCTGCTGTTCAGTATCCCGGATCATTGTCCGTAGCAAAGTCACTGTTGGCGACTCAATTACTTCCCACGGCCGATGCAGGACTGCTCCGGCTGTTTTTTTCATCACGGCCGCGCTCAACGGCCGATCATATCTCGGACTCAGTGAGTCATAGGTATCGTGCACTCCATACTCGATCAGCTGGCGTTCAGACAAGACCCTGAGTCGCGGGTGATTCCGGTGATTTCGGAAGGGGATGAAAAAATGATTGATCAGATACCCCTTTGGAAACCGGGATACGGCAGTGCTAAGAGCGAATGCCGCTGGTGCACAGCGACTAATACAACCGTACAGCTTTTGCCCATCCATTCTTGAGGTGATGGGTCTCATGAGGTATTTCCAGGTACAGAGCTGGTACCATGTCCTGGCGTACGAGTGAACAAAAACAGCACCTTCATCTTTAACGAACTGCAATATATGTCTCAGGGTGCATGCGGGGTCAGGGGTATGCTGCAACACCCGGTGGCAGAAGACGATGTCAAAGGTCTTCTTTTTCAAGGGGAGGTCAGTGACGTCTGCTTGAACCAGGCAAAGATTATCACCTGAACCAAGGTTGTCGCGTGCGGTATCAAGATTAGTCAGATCCACCGCCAGAACTCTGGCCCCCAATGAAAGAAGAATTTCCGTGTCAGGACCGACCCCGCAACCGCATTCCAGTACCGTCTTCCCCTTGAAAAACGAGCTTGGCCAATTAGTTCTCTCAAGAATAGTCTGGTATCGATCAGTGGTCAAGTTATACGAATCAAGCTGAAGCCGGGGATGGTTCTCCCTGAGCCGGGAAAAATTTCCGCTGGCATATGTTTGGTCAGGAGTGAATCGCGGTATTCCATTGCGTACGGTAACAGTGTGCCGGCCAAACTGAAGAGTGTTACCCTTGATGGCGGCGTTCATACCACTGTATTCAAAATGATTGATAAACTGCTCCATCATGGTCAACTCATTTACGCAGTCATACGCATAATTACCGCACCCGGTCGATCATCCGCTGCAACACCAATTCTGGCCTGGCCTGGACGGAGCGGCATCAAGGCGACCACTTGGTTAAGATAGCCGATGCGCACGCCGGTTTCGCGGTAGCGAATGGTCCTTTGGTAATCGACCGTCAGACCGAACCGCCAGGCGTTAATGTCAGATGAAAAGAGCTTGATGTAGGAGCGGAAGAGCATGGTCGAATTCTGAATGCTCATCTGACGGGTGACCTGTCCTTTTTCCTTCCATCTACCCGCCGCTTCCTCGATTTTTAATGTGCCATACACAAGTTCCAGGTCATTTGATTGCGCGAATTGAAGCAGCGATACAACGTGGTC
>CAYWLT010000114.1:0-9270 GCA_964459295.1 uncultured Thermodesulfobacteriota bacterium | reverse complement strand
CGGCGCGCTGAGCTGCGCGATGCCACGCGGGTCTGGGGGGAGCGCACCGATGCCGCCCAGCACTGGCTGAAGCAGGACATCGGCGACGGGGCCGCACAGATTGCGGTCATCGGGCCGGCCGGGGAACGGATGGTGCGTTTTGCGAATATTGTGGTGGGATGCCGGGCGCTGGGCCGAGGGGGGATCGGCGCCGTCCTCGGCTCAAAAAAGTTCAAAGGGCTGGTGGTGCGGGGCACGGGCCGCCTCGAAGTTCACGACATGCCGGGGACGCTCAGGCTTTCCCGCGAGATTTGTGAGATGATGCGCGGCCATCCGGCCACCGGCCAGATATTGCCCGCTTTCGGCACACCGGTGCAGGTGAACACCAATAACAGCCTGGGGGTGCTCGGCTCCCGCAACTGGCAGCAGGAAACCTTCGAAGGTGCGGAGAACTTAAGCGCTGAGACCATGCGCGACAAGATGGTGGTGCGTGACAAGTCCTGCTTTGCCTGCCCGATCAAATGCGGCAAATACAGCGTGGTGATCACCACCCCCTTTGAAGGACGCGCGGTGGAGGGCCCTGAATATGAGATTCTCTTCGCCCTGGGATCCATGTGCGGCATCGACTCCCTCGAAGCGGTTGCCGCGGCGGAACGCGAGTGCGATGACCTGGGAATGGACGCGATTGAAACCGGCGTCAGCATCGCCTTTGCCATGGAGAATTTTGAAAAGGGCAACCTGACCATTGCGGACACCGGAGAGATGGAACTCCGGTTCGGCAAAACCGAACTGCTGATGCCGCTGATTAAAACAATCGCACTGCGCGAAGGCATCGGTTCCCTGCTGGCAGAGGGCGTCAAGCGGGCCGCCGAAAAAATCGGCAAAGGATCGGAAGCCTTTGCCATGCAGAACAAGGGCATGAGTTTTGCCGGCCACTCCGCGCGGGGGCTGCCCGGGTTCGCCCTGGGCTATGCAACCGGTCCCCGCGGCGGTTCCCATCATGACGGCCGGCCCACCGGAGAGCGCACCGGCATACTGCCCCGGGAGACCACCGAAGGCAAAGCGGCTTATACGGTAAAAGTGAACCATCTCATGGTGCTGACCGACTCGATGATCCTCTGCCACCTTGCCGAATCCATCTGGGGTCCCATCGAGATCAACCCGGTGGTGGTGGACATGCTGAACAAGGTAACCGGCATGGAGCTGACCGTGGCGGAGGCGGAACTCACCGCGGAGCGCATCTGGAACGTGATTCGCGCGTTCGCGGTGCGGGAGGGCCTGCGCCGGAAGGATGATTCGCTGCCCAAGCGCTTCCTCACCGAACCCATCCCCGACGGCCCGTCAAAGGGCATGGTCGTCACCCCGGAAATGCTCGAGAGCATGAAAGACGAGTACTACCAGATTCGCGGGTGGGACCGGGAAACCGGCATCCCCACACCGCAGCGGTTGCTCCAGCTCGACCTTCCCGACATTGCCGAAGAGATGAAAAAGATACTGGGCCGGGAAAAGGAGAGGTAATCCCCGATGAGCCGTGCCAAATTCTGGACATTACTTTCCGCCGCCGCGGTCATTGCCATCGGCCTCTCAGTCGCTTTATCAAACCGGCAGGCTGATTAAAACTACCGCCGTGCGCCTTGAAACTTTCGAGCCGCTTCATTTCGAGCACGGGGAAATTTCAGCCGGTTTCTTTACCGACACGCGTTTCATTTTGCCATGTACAATAGCCGGGTGGTTTGAACTTGACGGTTAATCTATTACATTATATACATTCATCGAACGTTGGGCACCCTCTCTATGAAGCGCGCGCTGCGCCCTTCTTCCCTCCCCAGCCGAGCCGAGATGTATTTCTCTTGATGCATAATTGAGATGCCTTTTATATGGAATATCAACTCACATTAAAAGATTCATTTTTCAGATGAAACACCTTACCAAACATTTCTTTACAGGAGAATGAAAATGAACGGTCGGATAAAACGTTGCGCGCTCACACTCGGATTGCTGGTTATGCTCATTTCAGGCACCGCCGGCGCGTATGACCTGCGAGGCCATTTCCCTCTGTACGATGGGCGGTTCTGGAATTTCAAGGATTCGTCGGTCGGGGAGACCACAACCTGGACGGTCAATGGCAAGCTCACCCTGAAGGACGTGGGGCGGGTGATCGTCATGGCGCTGGATAACGGCAGATTTCTATGTTTGCGCGAGGATTGGGAAGGTGTTCACATTTACGGAGATTATAGCGCCGAGGGGTTCCGGATACCGGAGACTCCCCTGCTGTTTTTACCCAGTACGCTAAAGCCGGGAGAGCCAATTGAACAGACAGTGACCTTCAGGCTCTTTTCCGATCCTGAACATAACATCAATTACAAAGAAACCGGAACAATCAATCAGAGCATCAGGTTCATCAGTAAAGAACTTGAGGATGTGACCATTTCAGGAACGGTTTTTAAAAATTGCGCGGTTGTAGAAAAAACCACGACCGAGCAGCAGAACAGCACCTCGGAGACACTTTACCTGGCGCCCGGTATCGGCCCGATAAAAAGAATAGTGACCAAAGGCAATGAAACACAGGTGTACACGGTGACTGCCCATGCCACCGGCGGGCAGCCGATAACAGCGGCCGTCCCCATAAAGGAGGTAATGCCGTTTGCGCCGGGCATTACCTGGACCTACCGGGATCCGCAAGGCGCCATCTGGAAGACCATCACCAAGAACAAAGAGCAGGTCGGGGGCACGGAAACCCTGCCGTTTTTTGAAGACAACGGGGATATTACCAATTATTCGCTTACCCCGGCAGGGATGGCATTGCACCGCCGATTGTATGCGCAGTGGGGTGGCTGTACCGAATTTCATCCGCCCAATTCCCCTCTTGTCATACTGCCGGCCGTAATTCAATTGGGGGCATATCATTCATCGATATCCAACGCAAACGTCCACACCTGGCCCAGCCTGACCCTGCTGGATGAGTTTTATCCCGAGACTCATAGCGCCAGCATCGCGGTCTTAAAAGAGGACGTGACCGTTCCCGCGGGCACCTACCGGGATTGTCTCAAAGTTTGTCTGTTGAATCTCTCACGCAACTTCAACATGAACAGTGAGCAGCTGTGTATCGGTTACGTATGGCTGGCGAAAGATACCGGTGTGATCAAAAAAAGGCTGATTGACATGACCAACTTTTTCAACCCGCAGCGCAACAATCGGATTAACTCGGTCAAGTTCTGGGATTTGCAATCAATTGAAAAACAAGGCAAATAGCCGCTCTGCCGGGTTGAGGCAAAAAAACTCATATAAAATACGTGGTTACAATACGGCATGTACGGAAAGAATATGAACATGCAGAATACGATTCTCAAGGCGATTGAAGAACCGATGAAGCGGTATCATGAGGACGTGACCACGGTTTTGGCCAACTGGCAGCCATTGGAGCGAGCCGCCGGAGAACTGCTGGCAGGCAGGGATGTGGAGGATGATGAGATACCGAAAGTGCATCTTCCCATGCTGCAGATGATGAGACTGATTATCAAGGTAACCCGGGAGTCGGAGTGGAACTGGGCGGATCCCCGGATACAGGAAATATTCAAGGACAAGGCGGAGAGCCCCCTTTACCGGATATTTACCAGGGTAATGGTGGGAACGGTTTCCGCAATCATTTCAAAAGTCAGGGTTGGCACTCTGGTGGAGGTTGGCTCCGGACCTGGCCAGGTTACCCAAAGTATATGCGAGGAGATGGTAAAAAGGAATCTTTCGATTCCTCTGATCATATCCGACAGGGCTCCTGGTGTTGTGCACGTCCGTGAGAAACTTGCCAATGCCTTTCCCTCCCTTGCCATTAGCGCTTATCTCTGGAATGTAACCGAACCACCGCCTGCGGAACTGGCTGACCGCCTGGTAAAGCCGGTGCTGGTGTTCGAACGGTTCTGCCTTCCCTACGCCGGCTATGGGGCGATTGACATGATCTCCCCCATAGCGGATATACTGGTCATGCAGGACGACTTAAGCATCACCGGCAGGAAAATGTCATTTGACTTGCTGTATGAAAAGATAGGAACCACCTTTCTGACCTTCAGCGAGGCCATGAAACATTTAAAGCAGCATTTTTCCTTCATTCACACCTGCGATCAGGAGACAACCGAGGCCATTAATTCCGGGGTAACAACCTTCACCCTGGCTATCAAGTAAAATATTGCAGAGGATTTCCGGGATTAATTGAAATGGCAAACCGAGGTGAGGAGCGCGGCACTTCAGGCCGCTTCGAACCGATGTTTTAATTCCAGCCCCTCCTGGACTAATTTCAGAATCCGGTTTATTTGAAACGGTTTCTGAATTATAAAATTCACTCCCTTTTCTTTCATCCCCGGTTCATTCAGATGGACGCTCCACCCGGTAATGACCGCGACCGGCACCTTTTTTCCCATGTGCTTGATCTCCTCGGCCACCTGCCAGCCCGACATACCGGGCATGCCCAGGTCGGTGCAGACCAGGTCATAATCGCCGCTTCTTAACAGCGCCAGCCCCTGCTTTCCGTCCGGAGCGACTTCAACCTCATGCCCCTGGCTGATAACGATGTCGCGCAAAAGCTGCCTGATTTCCTCTTCATCCTCTATAATCAAAATTCTCGCCTTTTTGCCGCTTGCCGCTGCAGGCGCCGCCGCTGGTTTCTCCTGACCAGCCTTTTCGCAGATGGGAAGATGTATGGTAAAAACCGTTCCTCGTCCTTCCTCGCTTTCCACCAGGATACTGCCTTTATGGCGCTCGATAATATTGTGCGAGATGCTCATGCCCAGGCCGGTTGAACGGACCCCTTTGGTGGTAAAGAAAGGATCAAAAATCCGGTTCCGTATGGCCGCCGGAATGCCGACACCGGTATCGGCAATGGTTAGAATGATATGGTGGTTGTCCCGTGCCGTCTTAATGCTGATCATCCCTCCGTCGGGCATGGCATCGAGCGCGTTATTTATGAGATTGGTGAATACCTCCCGCAACTCAGAGGCACTGCCCGGGGTGTGGGGGATGGCCCCGTAGTCTTTTTGCACGGCAACGCGCACCCCCTTTGATTCAGCTTCATTCCGCCACCGCGTTTTTGTGAATTCCAGAACGTTATCCAGCAACTCATTTATATCGACCGGGGTAAAGTCCGTGTCGTCCAGCCTTTTTCGGGAAAATTCCTGAATCCTTCTCACTATTTCGGCCCCGTCCAACGATGCCCGCTCGATAATCTCCAGGCATTTGGCCATATCTTGTATTGAGGTTCCTGTTGCCTCCTGCCCATCAGGGGGATTAAACTTCATTTTGAGGAGTTGCACCCTGCCCAAAATTGCCGCCAGCACATTATTGAAGTCGTGGGCCACCCCTCCTGCCACCTCCCCCAGAGAGCGCAGCTTTTCCGATTGCAGCATTTGCTGCTGCATTCTGTTTCTTTCGGTAATGTCCCGCACGATGGCGATCCCGCCGATGCACTCGCCATTGTTCCGAATCATTGAATTATTGCATTCCGCCTCAACCGTTGAACCGTCCTTTCGCAGGTATCGCGTTTCGTATGAGACAAAGCCCTTCTCCAGCAGATCTTCTATTCTGTTTCGCACCATCATTTTTTCAGCGGCGTCCTCGCCGTGAAGTTCCGCCGTGTGCTTCCCCACTATCTCATGCGTTTCCAGACCCAGCATCTCACTCATCGCCCGGTTGACTGAGATTATATAACCCGCGCTGTCGCATATTAGTATGCCGTCCTTACTGCCTTGAATGATTTTTTCCAGAAATTCCTTGCCTTCCTGAATCTCGCGCTGGATCCGTTTCCTTTCGGTAATATCCCTCAACACCGCCACCCCGGCAATATAATCCCCCTGATTATTTCTCACCATCGAGGCGGTGCATTCGACGTCCAGTAAGGTGCCGTTGTTGGTCTTACACTGCGCTTCGTAAGTGGCAGAGCCTTTTTCAAACAGCTCGGAGGTTTTTACCAGAATTGTTTTCCGGGTTGCATCATCGTCGACAATGAGCGACGATGCGTGTTTGCCGATTATGGATTTCCCGGCAAAACCGCTCATTTTCTCCATAGCCGTGTTTGCCGATAGTACGTGTCCGGTATCATCAACTATGAGTATCCCGTCCTTGGTGCTTGCGATAACTTTCTCCAGGAATTCCTTGGTTTCCCTCAATTCCTTCTCCGCTCTTCTCCTCTGTGTAATATCCCGTAGGATTGCCACCGCTCCGCACCGCTCGCCTTCCTTGTTGTATATACAGAATATATTCTGTTCAACCGGGAGAACCGTCTTGTCTTTGCAAAAATAGAACGTTTCCCAGTTGACAACCGTTCCGGTTTCGAGGAATTCAGTGATTCGCTGTTGCGCATCCCGGGTATATTCTTTATCCAGCCACACGACTTCGCCGGTGGTGCACTGGTAGGCGCCTTCGTTCATCATCGGGGTGCACTCCATTACGTGCATGCCGATCACCTCTTCTTCGCTGAAGCCAAAGAGATTTAGAAAATATTTGTTAACCTTGGTTATATATCCGGTTTTGTCAGAAACCACGATGCAGTCGAGGGAGTTTTCTATGAGATTGTCCAGAAGCCCTTTTGCCTCCTGCAACTCCTGCCGGGCTCTGTTCCGCTCACTAACATCTCTGATCGTGGCAACCGATCCGGTGACGGCTCCATATCTGTTCTTTAAGAGGACGACGCTTCGTTCGACGGTAACAATTGTACCATCCCTTCTCACCCAGCGCGTATCCAGGCCCGCGGCTTTCCCGTCCCTTAACAACTGTTCAACAAATTGCCGGTTTTTTTCATCCGAGCCATCGCCTTCCGCTCGTAATGCCTTGCCATTCATTCCGATTAAATTTTCTCTGCCATAGCCGGTGATTTTTTCAACCGCGTCGTTGACCATTATGATAAATCCCTGAGGGTCGGTCACGATTATTCCATCGGATGCGGTCCTGAATATGCTGTCTAAAACCCCCTGGATCTCTTCGAGGCCTTTGAGTGCGCTCCTCCTTTCGGCGATGTTTCTAACAATCCCGACCGCCCCGATTACTTTTTCCCGGTTATCGTAGAGCGGTGAAAAATTTTGTTCGCAGGGTATGATCTTACCGTCCTTGCGGACAAAATAACATGTCCAGTTTTTTATTGCGGTACCCGCGATCATGTCCGCGATTGCCGCAGCCTGATTTTGCAAGTATTCCGCGCTCACCCCAATGGGATCTCCGGTGGTCAGTTCATATCTCCCCGGTTCACGGATGAAAAGTTCGGTCATGTTTTTTCCCGTCAACTCCTGTTCCTCATAGTCCAGGGTCAGCAGGAATGCTGTATTCATTTTCCTGATATTGCCCTGCCGGTCAACCGCAACAAAGCCGTCCAGCGAGCTTTCCAGGATAGTGTGCAATAATGCCTTTGCGTCGCCACACATGTCTTCGAACGGGATAAAATCCGGGTGCGCTGACTGCCTCCCTCCCGACTGTTTTCGGGCGGCAAAGATTTTATTGAAAATGCTGCCATCCGCTTTTTCCGCAAAACTCATTTTACCTTCCTTTGCCTGGGTTGGTCCTTTGCCCTAGTGTACAGAAGCACAAGAAGCATAATCGGTCAATGCTTTGAAAAACCTTAATTATTTAAAGCATGCGCCTGTAAAATATTGAAGGGCGACCCGGCGTTTCTACCTTTATTGCCTTCCTGAACGATCCCGGTAATTTATCTGCTTTCGAACAATATTTTTCTTTGCATAAAGGACTGTTTTAGGCTATAGAGACAGCGTTGTTTAACCCTCTATGATGAGCACATGTCTATGCTCAAGTTTCTTTTGCCCAAACAGCCGGAACTTGATCAGCATTTCAGGCAGCTCAATAAGTGCCTTAAGGAAATGACCGCCCTGTCTTCCGAGTTTGTCATTTCTTTTAAAGACTTTGAGAATTTCTGTTTGAGGGCCGAAGAAATCGAACATCGCGCGGATACCATCACCCACACTATCGTTGACACGCTTAACAAGACCTTCGTGACTCCCTTCGACCGGGAAGATTTGTATGCCCTGGCCCATACCATGGATGACGTAATTGACTTGCTGGAAAGAAACATTAAAACAATCCATGTGTATCAGATTACGGAGAAGAAGGCCAATGTGGATGAATTCATTGCTTTAGCCGTTAAGGCTTCGGCGGCGCTGGACGAGCTGGTTGGAGAGTGTTTCAAACAGCAAAAGCGCACATCCAGCGTCAACCAATTGATCGTTAAAATTCATGAACTGGAAGACAAGGGTGATGATCTGCACGAAAAATCCATCCGGAAACTATTTAATGAAGAAAAGGATCCCGCCATGCTGATTAAATGGAAGGATATTTATGAAAATCTGGAGAATATCATGGATAAGTTCCAAAGGGTAAGCGACGCATTCGGCAGCATCATTGTAAAATCTTAATCTATGAGCGAATCTTTTTTGTTTGTGGTCGTAGTCGTTGCAATGGCCCTCGTTTTTGATTTTACCAACGGCATGCACGATTCGGCCAATTCCATTGCCACAGTCGTCTCCACCCGGGTGTTGAGTCCTCGCCAAGCTGTCCTGTGGGCAGCTTTTTTTAACTTCATTGCCTTTCTGGTTTTTGGCACGTCGGTGGCCGAAACCGTCGGCAAAGGGCTGATTGATGTCAGCCTGGTTACCCCGACTATCATTTTAGCCGGCTTGATCGGGACCATCTCCTGGAACATCATTACCTGGTATCTGGGTTTGCCTACCAGCTCCTCGCATGCTTTGATGGGCGGCTATGCCGGCGCTGCGGTTGCCAGTGCTGGTTTTCAGGCAATTATTGTAAGCGGATGGTGTAAAATTTTGTTGTTTATGGTGTTGGCGCCGGCGATCGGGTTGTTTTTGGGCTGGGCATTGAAAATTGTGGCCACCTGGCTGGTTTTTAAGCGATCACTGACTTCCATAAACAAATGGTCTCGGCGCTTGCAACTTGTATCGGCAGCCTTCGACAGCTTGGGGCACGGCGGCAACGATGCGCAAAAAACCATGGGGATAATTACCAGCCTTTTAGTTTCAGCCGGATACTTAAAAACTTTTCACGTACCCTTCTGGGTAGTCTTAAGCGCCAACGGCGCCATTGCTTTAGGGACGCTTTCCGGCGGTTGGCGGATAATTAAGACCATGGGCCAAAAAATTACCAAGCTTAAACCGATTGACGGCATTTGTGCCGAAACCGCCAGCGCCGCCAGTATTTTCGCGGCTACTCATTTAGGCATACCGGTAAGCACCACCCATGTGATTACCGGGGCTATTTCCGGCGTCGGATCGGTCCAGCGGCTGTCGG
>CAYWLT010000113.1:0-9299 GCA_964459295.1 uncultured Thermodesulfobacteriota bacterium | reverse complement strand
GCGCTGTGCAGGATTGCAACCCTCCTCCTGTATTATATTTCCGGAAGCATAAATTTCAAAGTTCTCAGTCTAACCGCGAATTTCAGCCTGATTGGCACATTATATATCTTTTACAAATCGTTCAACATCAGCCGGTTTAAGCATCTGTTGTTTGTTCCGTCAGTTTTCATGGTGTTTCAGATGCAGTATTGGGAGGCCAGTCTTTGGAGTACTGCCGCGCTGCAACAGATCTGGGTCCTGTTGTTCACTCCCCTTTGTTTTTACTGTCTGCATTATGAATCATGGAAATATTGCATGGTTGCATGGTGTGCCGCTTTATGCGCCGCCTATACGAATGGAAACGGCATTTTTTGCTTCATCATTGGATGGTTGATGCTTTTGCTCAGAAAAGAATTTGCCAAAAGTCTCCTGTGGATTTTATTCACCGCGGTTGCTTTCTACCTGTACTTTTATGACTATCAATTCGAAACCATTGAGCTTCCCCCATTGGATGAGACGGTCATTTTTATGCTTTCTTTCCTGGGCAGCTCCGTAAGTTTTAATAACCTCAATGTCTCACTGTTGTTTGGATGCTTCTCCGTCATTTACCTCGTCTATCTGACCGGCACTTCATACTACCAAAAAAATCCTTTAATCTACGCCATGATGCTTTTCCTGGTTATAACCGCCATGGCCGTAGCCATTGCCCGCTCTCATATCGAATCATATCAAGCCATCGCTTCCCGTTACAATTTAAATTCCTCATTGCTCATGCTCTGCATTTACCTATCCGCGGCTGAGACAATGACCGGTGAGCGCCATGCATCAAAACCGCTGCACCATAAAAAATACCTCGCCCTTTTTTTAACCTCCGGCATCTTATTGTCAATCGGTTTCTGCGTCGCCTCTTATATGACAAATCTAAAAAATATTTATTTGCGCAATCGCATGCTGTTCAATGCCGTATGCATCTGGCAGGAAAAGGGAAACGCGGGTTATCTCAGTTTTCCGTTGTGTTTTAAACTCAACAACCGATTTTATCTGAAAACTTTTGCCGAAAGCGCTCAAATTAATGCTTATGAGTTGCCGGCGAATCCACACAATGATGGAGACGGCATACCGTATCCGGAAGACAACTGTCCAGATACCTACAATCCTTTCCAGGAAGACACGGACGGCAACGGTATAGGTGATGCCTGTGACCGCTGCTCGGGCGATGCCAACCTCGACACTGATGGAGATGGCGTTAATGATGCCGAGGACAACTGCTGTTTCGTTCCGAACCCTGATCAGGCGGACGAAAACGGGGACGGCATCGGGGATGGGTGTGATCCTAAATATGTGGAAAAACACTGGCTGGAGGCGGAGCAGGCGGTGTCCCTTGTAAGCCCGCTGGAAGCGGCAATCGATGAAAGCGCCTCGGGCAAGAATTATGTCTATGCACCCGATGGGTCAGGGAATCAATATACACCGGGTCCCGTAATGGCGGTCTACAAGGTACGCATAATGAAAACGGCGGATTACATTTTGTGGGGACGGGTAATCACCCCTGACGGGAACAGGGATTCCTTCTTTGTGCAGGTAGATGACTACCCTGATAACCTGTGGACGCCTGCCTTAGGGAATGACTGGCACTGGAGTATCGTAAATGACCGGGGCAACGCGGATATCGTGGTTTATCCATTAGACCGAGGGGAACATACCATAAGGGTAAAGCTGCGCGAAGCCGGTGCCAAGCTCGATAAATTGCTCCTGACTAACGCCATACTTACTTTTATCCCGGAAGGGGTTGGTGAAGCGGCAGAAAAACAGGGTCCCCCGGCGGGCCACCCATAGTCAGCGGCAATTTTGTGGTGGCTATAAAAGCCCCTTGCCCCCTGCGCCGCCATCTATACGCATCAATGCGCCGCTTTCCATAAATGTTACCGCCTCATTGAAGGTGGGCAGGCCTGCCCTGCCACCCAGGTCCCGGCACTTCAGGGCGGCCACCGCATTGGAAAAATCGAGACAACGCCCAAGGTCCCAATCTTCAAAAAGCGCCCTGATAAAGGCGGCGTGAAACACATCGCCCGCCCCGGTGGTGTCCCGGCAGTTCACCTCATAGGCGGGGGAATGATAAAAATGCCCGGCATAAAACACAAGCGCCCCTTCCTTCCCCAGGGTGACCCCCGCCACCCGCGGTCCCCTTCCGGCAATCCGCCGAAGCGCATCCTTGAGATCAGCGCAGCCGGTGAAGCGCCGCGGGAAGCTTCTCTCGCCGATCACGATGTCTGACAGCGAGACCAGCTCGGCGGTCTCATCGGAAATTCTTTCGGCGTCCATCACCACCGGGATCCCCTCTTCCCCGGCGAACCGGGCGGCCTGGACCGCGGCCGCGGCGTCATGCCCGTCAATCAGCAGGACCTTTGCCGAGCAGATGATATCGCGGGGCACCTCGCGGGGATGCATCGCCAGTCTGCGGTCGCGGTCCCAGATGATGGTGCGCTCCCCCGTGCCGTCTTCAATGAGGATAAAGGCGCATTGGTTCCTGGCATCGGGCACCACGGCCACCCCTTCAATATCAACTCCCTCCTGTTCCAGGCTCCTCCGGGAGTAATCGCCGAAGTCCCCGCCCCCGTTTTTGCCCACGTACCGGGTCTTAAGTCCCAGGCGCCGGCAGGCAACCATGGCCGTGGCGGCCTGACCGCCGCCCGCCTGCCGGAAATCGAGCATCCTGAGCTTGCTGTCAAATTGCGGAAAATGGGGAACCACGCAGAGGAAATCAACGGCATTTAAACCCAGGCCCACAACATCAAACGGCTTGTGAGACGGCAGCGTAAAGGGCAGGTTCACGGGAAAGATTCCGAATGCACGGGGTGGCAAGCGAATATCGCCTTGATCAGCCGGCCGGCCTGAAGGCCAGAAATGTTTTTTTGCCGGCGCCATCGCCCCGGCTCAGGAAGCATACTTCCAGAGGGGTGCCGATCTTAATGGCGTCAGGGCGCTTGACATCAACATCCAGAATGCGCGCGTTGATGCTGGGCCCCTCTTCCATCCGGACGATGCCCGAACAGTAATGGTGCTCCCGGTCGTAGCCCTCTTCAACCATGAAGGTGGGACCGACGGCAATCACCGTATATGCGGTCAGCCGGCCCCGTCCCTTCAGGGGAGCCCAGGTCATGTCGACGGAGTAGCAGGAGGTGCATAGCGGGCGCGGCGGCAGATACACGGCGTTGCACTTGGCGCACCGCGATGCCATCAGTTTATGCTCGTTCAGAAAGGCATTAAATGACGTTGCGGTAAACTCTTTCTCTGCTGCCATCAGCTTATCTCCTCTCGTAGATATGCACCACGCAGGTTCCGCCGGTTGCCCCCACATTATGGGTCAGCGCCAGATCGACGTTTTTCACCTGCCGCTTCCCCGCCTCTTCCCGCATCTGGGTCCATATTTCCACCACCTGGGCCACCCCGGAAGCGCCGATGGGATGCCCCTTCGATTTCAGCCCCCCCGAGGTGTTGATCGGCTTCCTGCCGGTGAGCGCGGTGGCGCCTTCAAAAGCGGCGCGTGAAGCCTCCCCCCGTTCAAACAGTCCGAGGTCCTCGCTGGCAATGATCTCGGCGCTGGTAAAACAATCGTGCACCTCGGCAATCTTGATATCCCCGGGGGTTACCCCGGCCATCTGATAGGCCTCAGCCGCCGCCGCCCGCGCGCCTTCCAGCGAGGTCACATCCGCCCGGCCATGCATGGCCGACCCGCTTCCCTGGCCGGTCCCGATAATATGGATCGGCCGGTCGGTGAAGCTGCCGGCCAGTTCTTCGGCCACCAGCAGCAAACAGGCGGCGCCGTCGGTGATGGGAGAGCAGTCAAAAAGTCTCAAGGGCCATGCCACCACCGGGTTGGCCTCTCCGTCCCGCAGAAAATCCCAGACATCCCGCCAGGCCGGCGCCGCCCCTCCCTTTTCCTTAACCTTGGCGATCCTTTTCGCCATCAGGTCTTCGATGGTGGACTGGTACTGGGCCTTGGGGTTCAGCGCGCCGTTACGGTGGTTTTTAAGTCCCACGCTCATGAAATGATCCGGCTGCGTCCCGTACTTGTGCATGTAGGCCGTGGCGATCGCCGCGTAAAATCCGGGGAAGGTAAAGCCTGAAGGAACTTCATAGAGGATGTCTCCGGCGGCGGCCAGGGTATCGGTTACCTGCGCGGTAGTGAGGTTGGACATCTTTTCCACCCCCCCCACCAGGATCACATCATAAAAACCCGCGGCAATGGCAATGATCGCCTCACGCATGGCCACCCCTCCACTGGCGCAGGCATCCTCAAAGCGGGTTGCCGGCTTCGGCACCATGCCGATCCAGTCAGCCATAATCGGCGCGAGATGGCATTGCCCTTCGAAAAGGTCGCTGGTAAGGTTACCCAGATAGAGGGCCTCGATCGTGCTCACATCGATTCCCTTGTCCACCGATGCCTTCATGGCAAGGAAGGCGTCCACAAAGAGATCCCGGCTGGACTTCTCCTTAAACACCCCGAATCGGGACATGCCCGCGCCTACCAATGCCACTCCCCTGCCCAGTTTTCGCTTCTTGGGTATCATCGCTGTTCCTTTCGCGGATTTCCGCCGTCTTTCGTCGCGCGCACGCCAGCCGTTTCCCGCCTCCGGCGGAGCAACGGCTTATTTGTGCGCTTCAATTTCCCGGCGGAGATCGTCCGCCAGGGCGCTGTTCATCGATGCAAGCTGGAGATATTGCTCCCGCGCCTTTTCTTTATTGCCCATGGCCAGATAGGCCGAGCCGAGTTTTTTCCGGGCAAAGGCGTTGCCCGGCTTCAATGCCAGCGAGCGCTCAAGGGCATCGACCGACTCCTTATAGCGCTTGAGCTGATAATATGCGTAGCCGAGGGCATAGTGGGCATTGGCGTTTTCCGGGGTAAGGCGGATGGCCTTTTTCAATGTTTCGACCGAATCCTCGTGCTTCCCGAGTTCCTCATAGGCGACACCCAGGTTGTAATACGCCTCGGCAAAGTCCGGGTTCAAATCTATTGCCCGTCTGAAAAACACGATGGCCTCTTCGTACTTCTTTGCAAGCATCTGCTCCGTGCCCTTGGAATGCTCCTTCACCGCCTCCATCTCCCGCGGAGAAGGGTTCCTGATTTCGCCCTTTGTGTCCTGAGCATACGCCGGGCCGACCAGTAACAGCAGCACGGCTAATCCTATGGCACCACTCACCTTGATCATGACATTACCTCACCGGACGCGGTTTGCGGCAGGTTAAAAGTTAATCGCCGATTTCTCCTGAAAGCGCACCTTCTCCTGCGATCGCAAATGAACATGCCCTTCAACCACCAGTTTTTCCCCCTCTTGCACCCCCCGCTCAACCGTCACCCACGCTCCCCGCGGCGCGCCCAGAACGACCTCCCGCTCACAGGCCTCGCCGTTTTCAACAACAAAGACCATGGATTTTCCGGCCCTCTCAATCACCGCGTCTCGCGGTATGGTGATCCCGGTATCCGCCTCCGGAACGCCGGTTGTTTTTTCGAGGAATGCTACCTTCGCGCTCATGTCGGGCTTGAGACAGGGGTCCGGGTTTTTAATCCTGACCTTTACCGGCACCACATTTTTTTGCCGGTCGGCCATGGGCGAAACGGCCGTCACTTCCCCCTCATAGATTCTTTCGGGAAAGGAGTCGGGGGTAATGCGGGCGGGGTTGCCGATGTGAATTTTTTTTATTTCATCCTCATTGATGTCCACCTCGGCATTCATCACCGTGAGATCGGCCAGCGTCACCACCGCCGAGCCGGATATTCCTTCGAATGTCTTCATGGGAAAGAGCATTTCACCCACATCGGAAATCTTATCAATCACCGTCCCGGTTATGGGCGCCCGGATGGTTGCCTCGGCCGCCCGGATTGCCGCAAGCTCGAGCCTCTTTTTGCACACCGCCACGTCGGACTGCGCCTGATCCAGTTCAAGCTCGGACACAACCGCGATTTTCTCTTCTCTGTCCAGTTCCGCGGGTGAGATGAGATGCTGCTTGAAAAGTTCCCGCCTCCGCTTCAGCTCGGCCATGTCTTTTTGATGCAATGCCTGTTTGTGCTTCAGGTGCAGATAGGCTTTTTCCAGATTTGCCCGCGCTTCCTCTTTCTGCACCCGCCATTCCTCGCTGTCCAGCAGCGCAATAACATCACCTTTGCGCACCAGATCACCCTCATTCACCGATAGCGAGTCTATTCTGCCGGCAACCTTTGAACTCACGGTGATCTCGCTTTCAGCTACGATATATCCACCGGCCGTCATCAGTACCGCCGGTTCTCCCGCCGACGGGGTATCGACCGTGATAATCGCCACCAGCTTCTCTGCATTGTCCAAATTGCCGGCAACCCAAAACACGCCGCCGCCCGCGGCAACCAGAAAACAACCCAGCACCGCCATTTTCCAGGGAAACGAAAAGGTTCGCGACGGTGAATGATCTATTTTCAGCTTCTGGAGATCTCTATACCGCTCTGCTTCCATGTCCGCACGCTGTAACCTTCATGGTAAACACGAGTGGGCAGTGGGAATTCCGGCAGCACTGGAGGCTCTATATAATTTTTTGCGCACAGTGTCAACAGCTAAACCTGCTGCGATCAGGGCACACGGCAGTGCCGGCCCGCCACGCAACTCGTATGGGTCAGCTCACTTAAGTTGCACATATTAATACCCGTCTATTTAAATTTTTCATATACACCCTGCCGGCAAACCGAAAACCGCTTTGCGTCCAACCAAATTTAGCAATGTTTTTCAATTTATTACCCGCAATAGAATAAATGTGATCGTGGCATCATGTTTGCAGAGACTGACTTCAATATAAATATCGCATAAATTGGAGATTGGAATGAGCGACGATACATTACATAATCGTTTGTTATTGGCAATTAACAACTTTTTAATTGTATGTTTATTGCTATTTGTGGCGGAGGTGGTGCATGGCGCCTCTTTAAATCTTGCCTGGAACGCAAACACCGAACCGGATCTTGCCGGATATCGCATTTACTTAGGAACTTCTTCAGGAAACTACACATCTTCCCTGCAGGCGGTGAAAGTCACCAGCCACACACTCACTGAGCTCAATGAGGGCACCACTTATTATATAGCCATGACCGCATTTGATACCTCCCTTAATGAAAGTCAACGGTCGGCCGAGATCACCGCTGTGGCCCGTGGCGCGGAAAAATGCAATGACGGCATTGACAATGACGGAGACGGTTTGATTGACTGCGCTGACCCTGAATGCAATAATCAGCCCTGTAATGACAACAATCTGTGCACCGCGTCCGACACCTGCTCCGGCGGCGCCTGCGTCGGCGGACCCGCACTTAACTGCGATGACGGCAAGCTCTGTACCAGTGACAGCTGCAATCCGCAGACCGGCTGTGTTCATACCGCGCTGCCCGGCTGCTGCAGTCAGAACAGCGACTGCGCCGACAACAACCTGTGTAACGGGACTGAGCGGTGCAACCTCGCCACCGGGAGTTGCATCCCGGGAAAACCTCTCTCGTGTGAAGACGGAAACAGCTGCACCGATGATTCCTGCGATCCGCAAAAAGGCTGTGTGTACACACATAACTCGGCACCCTGCGATGACGGTCTCTTCTGCAACGGTCATGATACCTGCGGTGACGGCAGCTGCTCCGTCCACTCCGGGGATCCTTGCAAGCAGCTCACCTGCAAGGAGGAAACCGACAGCTGTGAAGACGTCGGCATCATCTGCGACAATCCCGAGACCTGCGCATCGTATAGCGGATACTGGAGCTTGGCGGCCAGGGCAGATGCCTTTGGAGGAAACGCCCGCGTTGCCAGCAAAAGCGCAACCCACACCTGGACGCCGCAACTTCCCCGGCAGGGCTTCTATGATGTTTCCATGTGGTGGAGCGCGCAATCGCAGGGTTGCACAGACTGCCCGGTCGAGATAACCTGTAATGGGAAGCCGGTGGGTTCTCTCTCAATCAACCAGCAGCATGACGGGGGGCAATGGAATCTGCTGGGTACTTACGAACTCGCAGAGGGAAGGGTGTGCAGTGTCGTGCTTACATCAACGGGATTAAACAAGAAAACCTGTGCCGATGCAGTCCAGATGGTGTTTCGCGGTGAAACGCTGCCGGAGGCCCGGATCAGCAGCATTACCCCTAATCCGGCGGACCCCGGGGAGGAGGTCTATTTTGAGGGTACCGGCTCCTCCCCCTCCGGAAGCAGCATTATCGGCTACAACTGGGTCTCCGATCGCGCCGGTGAAATCGGCAGTTCCGATGTCTTATACCTGTACGGCCTGTCGGAGGGAAAACACCACATAAGCTTCAGCGTTCAGAATGACGAAGGGGCATGGTCTTTCCCCGCAAGTGAGACGCTGTATATCGGTGGGGTTGAAATTACATGTGACAATGGAGAAGACTGCACTTCTTCAACCGGCACTTGGAATACATTGAAAAACCCAAGTGCCTTCAACAAAACCTCACTCGTGTCCACCAAAAAAGGCAGTTACACCTGGAGTCCGCATCTGCCGGTTGCCGGTTATTACGAAGTATATCTGTGGTGGAGTGCCCTGTTCTCAAACTGCAGCAGGTGCCCGGTTACCGTTTCCTGCGGCGGGGAGGTGCTGGATACGGTTTCCGTCAATCAGAAGGCGGGAGGAGGCCGGTGGAATCTGCTCGGTTCCTATGAGCTCGAGCAGGGTACCGCCTGCGCGGTAACCATAAAATCTCCCGGCTCGTACAGCACCATTGCCGATGCGGCGAAATTCGTGCTGACCGACAACCCGCCCGACGCGCCTATTGAACTCTCCCATTAGACTGCGATGCGGCGCACGATACGGGTTTACGCAAGGTTGTTTCGCTCAGGCAAGCCATCCTTTTCGCATCGAACTTTCTCACCGTAACCCGGTTAGATTGCCTGCCGTATATATTTAGTAATACCGTTCAACCTTCGCTTCGGCAAGGCTTCCGGAAATGGAATAAAGCTTTTTTTGATCCGAGGTATAGTATTCGATGACGCCTCGCTCCAGGCCGGTTGCCTTAAGGAAAACAGCATGGTCGGCGCGCGCATGCTCCTCGGCGCCGGAGTCGAAAAAACCTATGAGGTCATGGATATTGTCAAAGCAAATCGATACGGCCGCATCCGTCACTTTCAACACCCGGGATTGAGTGCCGCAGCAGCCCCAGCTCTCACGCAATGCCTGTTCGACCACCGCCTGTTTGTCCGGCGGCGGTTGTTTTTCGGGAACCTTCACCTCGCTCTTCCGCTGTTTATTCAGTTCCCACTGCAGCTGTTGTATCGTGTCCGCCTGCTGCTTAATGGTCTCTTTCATCTTCTGAA
>CAYWLT010000112.1:0-9358 GCA_964459295.1 uncultured Thermodesulfobacteriota bacterium | reverse complement strand
TGCACAGCCGCGGCAGGCTGAAGTCCGCGTCAAACACCACCGCTTTTTTTCCCTGCCCGGCACAGGCGGCGGCCAGATGCGCGGTTAAAAAGGCCCTTTCGCCCGCCCCCCGTTCACCCGCGATGCATACCGTACGCGCGCGCTGCGGCGTCGCCCTGTCTGCAGAAATCTCCCTTGCTTTGTTTGAAGCGGTCGATTGAACGCCGGGGTCCGATGATGAAAGAAAAAGGTGGGAAAAATCCTCCAACCCCCTGCCCAATTTTTTTGTTGGCTTCATTCGTCCGTGCAGTAACGTGGTGTTGGACGCACCGGGCTAGGAAACCCGCAGCGAGGAGTTGCTGACTCCGGCCTCGTTGGTCAACACATCATCATTGTAGGGATCAATTTTCCATTGACCGTCAACAATGTATTTGTACTGGTAGCGGCCGGGGTTAAGCGCAAGCTTCACCCGCCACACCCCCTCTTTGCCCCTCCTGACCGGCGGATGGCTGAGAGGCTTCCAGTCGCTGAAATCGCCGGCGATCTGAACATTCCGGGCAGCAGGATCATAGTACGCAAAGATGACCCCGTGATTGGTCTGTCGCGGGCCCAATGCATGGTCGGCCGCCCTGACCCTGCCGAACTTTTTTTCCTCGGCGATGATCTCGCCGGCAAGGGCCTGGTAATCAATGGCGCCCCGGCAGTGCGGGTTGTAGGCGGTGATGGGCAGACCGAAACCGGCTGCCTCCCGCATTTTCACCGTTGAGTGAATGACGGTCCTATAGACCCGGTCTCCAAAATACTTTTCGATATCGCCGAGCAGCTCAGCGGCAAACCGGGTGCGGGTATCACACATGGTGGCCACGGCGCGGCAGGAAATATCATGCCCGTATCTGTTCTTGAGCAATTCAACGACCTCCAGCAGCCGGGCCACCCCCTGCAAAGAAAAAACACTCATATCTATGGGTATGAGTGCTTCGCTGCAGGCCCGTAGCGCGTTCACCGTCAGCATGCCCAGGCTGGGCGGACAATCAACCACAAGGTAATCGTACGCCCGCTTCGTCTGCTGCACGCTTCGTAACAATATGCTTTCCCGACCGGGCCTTCCCGCAAGCTCCTGTTCAACCGCGCTCAATATCATTTGAGAGGGAATGAGATCAAAGCGGTCGGCAACCGGCACCATGACATCCTCCAACTGCACTGCCTGTGACCCGGCGAAGATGTCATACGCGCTCTTTTCCAGCTCTTCCACTTTGATATTCAAACCGATCGATGCGTGGGATTGCGGATCCAGATCAATCAGGAGCACCTTTCTATTGCTTAAGGCCAGGAACGCAGAAAGGCTGGTTGCGGTTGTGGTTTTACCACAACCGCCCTTCTGATTAACAATGGCTACAGTGCGCATATTTGCCTCCTTTTACCGCAAACACACTGCCACTCTTAAAACAGATAATCACACGCCTGTCCTGCCCGGATCTTTTCTCCTGCCTTCCTTCAGGATATGGCCACGGCCCCATCAGGAGAAACAGCCTCCACCTGCCGTTGCCATGAAGCCGTACCCCGGTGGAATTGCAACTATGCCTGTTCTTCCGACGCATACTGTTGCGCGTCAGCACTCATCTTCTCTTCATATTTTTGCAACAGAAGATCAAGCCCTTCCCGGACATAAACCGCCTGGGGCACCTTGGTTATATCCGACAACCTCTTGATCCGTTCGACCTGTGCCACATCCAGGTAAATGCTCCGCAGCACCTTATTTCCCAATGCCATCACCTCCTTTTGTCACAATCGAACCGTTGAACAATAAATTGCGTGCAGTTATTAGTGCCGCGCATCACCCCCTTAAACAACCGGTTGCATTTAACCCCGGTGATCACGGTCCATATTCACCCAACCAGATGCCCGAGCCTCACCTATACAGCGCATTGCGCACACAGGCGGCAGCAAACACCATATTTTGATCGAGAATATGCACCGGGCCTCCCGGAATTAAATTGTGTGAGGAACAGGTCCCTCCTTGAAAAAATCGATAATACATTAGATTATAGTCCATATATTATAAACATTCATTTTTATGTCAAGAAAAAAATCAATATATTGTATTTTTTTTACTTCCAATACATTATATTGTGCAAAAACAAATCCATACTTTTTAATTGGTGTCGATGATTACAGAGGCTTCGCAAGGCATGCAACGAAACGTGGATACGAGGCAACAAAGGTGAGATTGCCGTTGTTTAGGCAACCCATCGGACCGGATGTGGGCATGCCACAACGTTGAGCAGTCGCTTAAGGCGGTGCCGATGCTTGTTCACATGCCCGCAACGGTATTGCGCAATCTGCCGATTCCCTCTACCACCACTTCGATGGTGTCCCCCGCCTGCATCGGTCCGATGCCTGCGGGTGTGCCGGTCGCGATCACATCCCCCGGCAGCAGCGTCATCACCCGGGAAATAAATGCGAGCAACCGGTCAACCGAAAACACCAGGTCGGCAGTCGTGCCCGATTGTTTGAGCACGCCTCCGAGATAGGACTGCACCGCGAGATTGCCCGGATCCAGTTCGGTTTCAATCCAGGGCCCCATCGGCGCAAAGGTATCAAAACTTTTTGACCGGGTAAATTGCTTGTCCTTGCTCTGCAAATCGCGCGCCGTAACATCATTGAAACAGGTATATCCCAGGATGTAGCGCCGGGCGTCTCGCTCGCTCACGTTTTTTGCCGCCGCGCTTATTATCACGCCAAGTTCGGCTTCATAATCAACCCGGCGCGACATGGGCGGATACACAATGACCCCGTTGGGACCGATAACCGCCGTGGACGGCTTCAGGAACAGCAGCGGTTCATCGGGCAGCGGCATCCTGATCTCCGCCGCGTGAGAGCGGTAGTTGAGTCCGACGGCAACAATTTTGGAAGGCCGGCACGGCGCCAGCAGGGTTACGGCATCCGGCTGATAGTATTGCCCGGTCAGGGTGAGGCGATGGTGATCAAAGGGGAATCCTCCCGGCACACACCCCGTTGCCGCGCTCTCAACCTCTTTAATGAAGCCTCCTTCAAAAATTCCCCAACCGGTTTTTGTCTCCGATTCAAATCGCACAATTCTCATTCGCTCAACCCCTTCCGCCTCAGGGCAAAGGAAGACACGGTTCACTCATGTTTTTTCTGAAACGCGCCGATACCATAGCTATCCGTAGCAACGCCGGGAGGAGACCCTATGCTTGTCGTCACCACAACCGCAAAGGAAAAGCTGCATGACGTTCTGGAAAGGCAAAACACCGAACCCGGGGTAGCCCTGCGGGTAAACCCCCCCCCCACACACACACACACACACAACCGCCTGGAGTTGTTGCTTGACAGGGCAAAAAGGGGGGACCGGGTGGTTCAGGCAAAAAACGGCACTGCGTTACTGCTCATTCGCCCGGAACTGGCACAACGACTCAGCGGCATCATGCTTGACTACCGCGAAACAGCGCGCGGCTCCGATTTTATTATAGCCCGATATGCCTGCCGGTAATGTCCGGCTGCCGGAGTCGGCGCAAATCCTATCTGGCGCGCCATGTCCCGCCGCCGGGATGGCCATGCCCGCTGAACAAAGAAGGTGGGATTGCCGGGGAAGTACCGTGAAAGGCGCCGCTACGTGCCCAGTCGCGGGGGGATCATCAGCACCTGACCCACGGAAAGAGCGCTGCCTCGCAGCTGATTGAGGCCCTGAAGCTCTGTGGCGGAGGTGCCGAACTTGTTGGCAATTTTCCAAAGCGTGTCCCCCCGTTTAACCACGTAGTGCGAATTCGCCGGTTTGGCCCTGGCAACCTGCCCCGCTGACTGCGATTTTTTACCTGCCGGCAGTTTGAGCCTCCAGCCCTTTTCAATGTAGCCGCTTTTCTTGAGCCGGTTCAGCGCCATGATTGACTGAACGGAAGTTCCGTATTGCTCGGCGATGCTGGAAAGCGTCTCCCCCGACCGCACGGTATGAAAAGAAGCGGAAGCGGCGGGAGCTGACGCCGCAGCCACGGCCGCCGGCGGCTTCCAGAGCGGGAGGGCGTCAATGCTTGCCCGCAGCACCTGCCCCTTGCCCGCGGGAACTCTCAGGGAATATGATTCGTCGGGAGTCACCTCTCTGCGCAATGAAGGATTCAAAGCCTTCAGGTCAGCCGGGGCAATGCCCAGGCTGGAAGCAATCTGGTTGAGATGCACCTGCTTGGAGGTGAGCACTTCCTCAAACTGCAGGGGCTTATCCGCGGGAGGCAATTTGAAACCGAATCGCTCCGGGTCCTTCATAATCATAACCACCGCTATGAATCGCGGCACGTAGGATGCGGTTTCCCGGGGCAGCCGCTCATACAGGTCCCAGAAATTATCAAGGTACCCGACCTTCTGGTTTCGGATAATTCTCAGGATGGTGCCCTCCCCGCAATTGTAGGCGGCGAGGGCGGTTGTCCAGTCGCCAAAAATGCCGTGCAATTCCTTGAGGTAGGCGACCGCCGCGCTGGTGGACCGGTGCGGATCCATGCGATGGTCCACCCACTCATTCCGCTCCAGGCCGAATTTATAGACGGTTGAGGCAATAAACTGCCACAGACCGAGGGCCCGCGAGGGGGATAAGGCATTGGTCTGAAAACCGCTTTCAATCAGGGGCAGCCAGGAAAGCTCTTCCGGCATGCCTTCCTCGCGAAGCGCCCTGACAATGTCGGGCCGGTATCTTCCCGATCGCACGTAGGAGTTGAAAAAAAAGTTGCGTTCCCTTCCCTGAAAGGAGGCTATTTCCGCCTCCACATGTTTATTGATAACCAGGGGGATGGCCTCCTGAGGTCCGTTGACCGCGCTGAGCCGCGATGCATACACCTCCATGATCCGCTTGGCTATGGTATACCGCAAATCCTCCTTTTGCTGCAGTATGCTTTCGTCGATATCCTGATCCACCCGCACGATAAGCGCGTATGATTCGTCAAGGGCATTGAGCGCGTCTTCCAGGTTCCCGCGGTCCCAGTACTCCTGCGATTTTTGATACAGCTCCAGGGCCGAGTCAACCAGGCGCTGATTCGCATCCCGGCCGGTCTTGTTCCGCACCTGCCGCGCGCTTTTCCTCTCCCCCGCGGCGGCTGCCGCATTTTCCTCATCGCCGGCAACAGGTTGATGATAGCTGCCGTCGGGGATTTTTCCGAAAAGCGCATCGCCCGAGGACGGTCGATGCGCGCACCCGAGCAGCAGCGCGCCATAGCAAAATATAATAAATATACCATATTTAAACATAAAAGTCCCCATGCCCGCTTTGGTGTGAAGGCGCCCCCCTCCGTGCGGGATAGTGCCACACGGATAAAAAAAAGTAAACTAAAAAAATATGTTTTTTACCACGCCACCCGCCGATCCCGGGTTGACTGCATGGCTGGTATTCCTATCGGCATAACGGCGGTTGCACTTGATGCCTGCACCACGGCAGTTGACGGTCAGCCGCATCATCGGCTGCCACCCCGACCGCACCCCTTTCCCGCGCCTGCCTTTATGCGTTTTCATACGAACCGCGCATCCTGGCCGCCATCCCCTCCCCTTCCGCCACCCGGGGTGACCATCATTTTGATTGACAGGCTCCGCCCTTTTATTTTATGGTTAAGTCGCTGATGATAACACATGCAATGCGGGAGCCGTTTCGAAGCCGCCCACGTCAACAATAAAGGGGAACCGTCATGTTACTACAGTTTGAGCAGACCTTCCTGAACTTTTTGCTGCACCACCAGGAGAAGTATAACCGCACCTACCATTTTTTAATTCTCATGGATGCGGTGCTGAGCGCGGCCAAGCACATTCAGCATTATTATCTCACCGGGGCGCTGAAGGGCAACCTGGGCAGGGCCGGAGAGGTAAACGTGCAGGGTGAGGAAGTCATGCGCATGGACCAGATCGCCCACCAGATTGTCATCCATTACCTCAGGACCACCGAGCGGGTCATTCATGCGGTGAGCGAGGAATCGGAGGAAATCATTCCCCTGACCAGGGATAAGGGGCGCTACTTCTTTTATTTTGATCCCCTTGACGGATCCTCCAACGTGTCTCATGGCCTGCCGGTCGGCTTCCTCTTCGGGATCGCCAAGCGCAACCTTGAAGGTCCGGAAGATGAACATTTGCGCGCCGGCCGGGATTACATCGCCGCCGGAATGTTTGTCATCCCCACCGGCACCTTCACCCTCGCCCTGCGCGAGGCGGGCGCCTGGCGATTTCATATCGATGAAACCATGAACTTTGTGCGGCCGATACGCATGTCGCTCCCCGACGACAGGAAAACCTGGGAACTTTCATTTAACGAGGCCAACCGCTACACCTTCGATCCCGCGGTGCAGCAATGGATAAGCGAGCATGAAAATAAATACTCCTTCAGGTACCTGGGCGCGCTGGCGGGTGATTTTCACCGGCTGCTCGCCAACGGCGGGATGTTCATGTACCCGGCGATCGTCAACCATCCCGATCCCAAAAAGAACCGGCCGCAGGGCAAGCTCCGGCTCATGTACGAAGCTGCGGTTGTGTCCTTCATCTGTCGCGAGGCGGGCGGGGATGCGGTCGATGAAACCGGCACCCCCATCCTCGACAGAATGCCGGAAAAAATTCACCAGCGTACCGCCCTCTACGTTGGTTCAAAACCGCTGGTTAATGAAATTGCCCGCATTCTGAAGAAGTGATCCGTCGCATCCCCAAGCGGAGCGCAGCCCTCCCTGTACCAGGCCGGGCGCCGCGCGCCAGCTTTCCCCCGGCCAGTCACACATTCGATGAGCGCATACCGCAGTCTGACCCGGATCATGCCCTGTGCCGCCCGCGGCACATACCCCGGGAGACAGCAGCGCTGTGGCAATGCCGCGGCGCGCGGGGAAGCGAACAGCGCAGCGTAGCGCAGGGCTGATAAGCTATGATCAGTGTGGAAAACCTTTCAAAGGCATTCGGAAAACAGATCCTCTTTGAAGAGGCCAGCTTTAAAATCAACGCCGGCGAACGGGTCGGCCTGGTGGGCAGGAACGGCCACGGCAAGACCACCCTCTTTAAAATCATCGTGAATGAAGAGCAGCCCGATCGGGGCAGCCTCATCATCCCCCGCAATTACCGCATCGGCTACGTCCGCCAGCACCTGACATTCACCGAGGACACCGTGCTTGCCGAAGGAGAAAAGGGACTGCCCCCGGGGGAGCGCCACCATACCTGGAAGGTGGAAAAAATCCTGTCCGGCCTGGGCTTTTCCGCTGAAGACATGCTGCGCCACCCCGCCACCTTTTCCGGGGGGCACCAGGTACGACTCAACCTGGCCAAGACCCTGCTGGCCGAGCCCGATCTTTTGCTTCTCGACGAACCCACCAACTACCTCGACATTACCTCACTGCGCTGGGTTGAGCGCTATCTCGGCGGATGGCCTCATGAACTGCTGCTTATCACCCACGACCGGAGCTTCATGGATGCCATCGTCACCCACATTATGGGCATCCACCGCCGGAAGATACGCAAGATGGAAGGCAACACCGAAAAATTTTATTCCCAGATCGCCCAGGATGAGGAAATCTACGAAAAAACGCGGCTCAATCAAGACCGGCGCCACCAGGAAATTGAACAGTTCATAACCAAGTTTCGGGCCAAGGCGCGTCTGGCCAATCTCGTCCAGTCCCGCGTCAAGCTGCTGCAAAAAATGGGCAGGAAGGAGAAGCTGGAAAAGCTGAAGACGCTTGACTTCTCCTTTCGCGAAAAACCCTTCAGGGGTAAATACGCGCTAACCGTCAAGGAACTCTCCTTCTCCTACACCGCCGGCGCGCCGCTCATCAGGGATTTCAGCATGACCATCAGGCCGCAGGAACGGGTATGCGTGGTCGGAAAAAACGGCAAGGGCAAAACCACGCTGATTAAACTGCTGGCGGGCGTGCTTACCCCGTCAGCCGGCACCGTCACCTACAGTCCCGGCATCGCCCGGGGATTCTTCGAGCAAACCAACGTGGCGAGCCTGGTCGACAGCAGAACCGTGGTGGAGGAGATATCCGCCTCATACGGCGATGTTGACCGGCAAACCGCCTGGAACATCGCCGGCGCGATGATGTTCGATGATGAGTACGCCCTCAAGCCCATCAGCGTGCTTTCCGGGGGGGAGAAAAGCCGGGTGATGATCGGCAAGCTGCTGGCCACCCCGCTCAATCTGCTGCTGCTTGACGAGATCACCAATCATCTGGACATGGAATCCTGCGACGCGCTGCTGGCCGCGCTCGACAACTTTCCCGGGGCGGTGATCATGGTCACCCATAACGAGATGTTCCTCCACGCGCTGGCCGAGCGCCTGATCGTGTTCCGGGACGAAGAGGTATATGCTTTTGAGGGAAGCTACCAGCGCTTCCTCGAAAAGGAAGGGTGGGGGGAGGCTGATTCCGACAGGCCGGTCCGGCGGGAGATCCGCAAACCGCAGGACCCGGACCAGCTCAGCAAGAAGGAGCGCCGGCGCCGGCGCTCCGAGCTCGTCATCGAACGGTCGCGCATTCTCAACCCCCTCAAGCAACGCATCGAGATTATCGAGCGGGAGATTGACGTCAGCGAGAAGCGGCTGAATGAACTTAATCAACAGATGCGCAGGGCGTCGCAGCTTAACAGCGGCGCAAAAATAGTCGAGATTTCCCAGTCCATGCATCACTGCCGATCAACCATTGACCGGCTGTTCGATGAGCTGGAAAGCCTGACTGCCGCTTACGAGCAGCACCGGGCAAGCTTTGAAGAACGGCTGGGTGAACCGGTGCCGAAACCGTAATATGCTTCCCCGCCGATGGTCCCGGCCGGGTTGCCGGAAAGCAGGAACCCCATGAACGAATCCGCCTTGTTACAGCAGATGGAGGGCATAGCTGAAAAGCTTGCCCTAAAGGTAAACTACCAGAACTTGCGGAAGCTGGGCATATACTCCCGCGGGGGGCTCTACCGGCTGAAGGAGGAGCAGGCGGTGCTTATCGAGACCGGCCTCACCCTCTCGGAAAAAATAGACACCCTGGCAAACGCGCTGTCCCGGTTCAACCTTGAAGACATCTCCATGCCTCCCCTGGTGAGGAAAATCATCGACGCTAAAAAGGCTGCGGGCGCACCTGATGAACCCGCCGACGGCGGAGATGTTCCATCGCTGCCGGAAACCACACCGGAGGAAAACCTGACGGATGAGCCGGAATAGCGCAGGATGACTGTTGGCGATGGAGGGCCATGCTCCGTCATGGCCGCACACTCCCCCTCACCCCAACCCTCTCCCCACCGGGAGACTGTGTCATAATGTCATTCTGAGGCTGCAGCCGAAGAATCTCCATTTTCAACTCATTGATTCTATGAGATTCTTCACGAAGTTTATCCTGAGCAAACAAGGAGATTCTTCGCGCAGCCTGCCCTGAGCGACAAA
>CAYWLT010000111.1:0-9400 GCA_964459295.1 uncultured Thermodesulfobacteriota bacterium | reverse complement strand
CTGTTGTGTGTATTCATCTATCCATTCCCCTGGGTGAACCGCACCGCCTACTGTTCGCTGGCGGCAGGGTGCTTCTTTCTGAATTCGTCAGGATTCTTGAGCCGCTGCAGGGCATCGAAGGCCGCCTTCACCGCATTATGCGGATTGTGCGATCCCAGACATTTGGTGAGAATGTTTTTAATGCCCGCGGATTCGATCACCACCTTGATTGCCCCCCCGGCAATGACCCCGGTTCCTTCGGTGGCCGGCTTGAGAAATATGGTGCTGGCGCCATAGCGCCCGGTGATCTCGTGGGGAATGGTGCCGTTAACGATGGCAACCTGCACCAGGCTCTTCTTCGCCTGCTCGACCCCCTTGCGAATCGCCTCAGGAACCTCGTTGGCCTTTCCCAGGCCGTACCCCACCCAGCCATTGCGATCTCCCACCACCACGACGGCGCTGAAGCTGAACCTCCGGCCGCCCTTGACCACCTTCCCCACCCTGCTGATATTGACTACCCGATCCTCCAAATTCAATTCATTCACATTCACCTCTGCCAAGCACTCACCTCCGGTTGTTGAAGCTGTTTAACAGTTAACTGCAAAAATTCTAAATCCCAATATCTAATATCTAAACCATATCAAAATCTCAAATGTTCTAAACCCCGGCTACATCAGTTTGCCTTTTTGAATTTCGGTCATTTGAATTTATTTAGGATTTCGTGCTTAGGATTTTACAAACCGCTGTTAAGGAATTTAAAGCAAACTCCGCTAGAATTTGAGTCCTTCCTCCCGAGCCGAATCCGCCAGTGCCTTGACCCGCCCGTGATATAAAAAGCCGCCGCGGTCAAAGACCACTCTGGTTATCTGCTGCGCCAGGCACTTCTGGGCCACCAGCCGCCCCAGCTGCTTTGCCGCCTCCACGTTGCCGGTGCCCTTCAATTTCCCCTTTAACTCGGGACTCAGGGTGGAGGCGGCGGCCCGGGTTTGGCCGGTCAGGTCATCAATGACCTGCGCGTACATGTGCTTGTTGCTGCGATACACATTGAGCCGGGGGCATACCGAACTGCCCTTGATTTTTTTTCGGACACGGTTCTTGCGTCTCAACCAGGAAATCTTTGTTGCCGCCAGGGACGACATGAGCTTCTCCACAATAACGGATTGCACACCTTACTTGATGCCCTTCTTGCCTATCTTCTTCTTGATCACTTCATCAGCGTACTTTATGCCCTTGGCCTTGTACGGGTCGGGGGGTTTGAATCCCCGGATGGTCGCCGCGGTTTCCCCCACCAACTGCCGGTCGATGCCCTCGAGCAAGATCCGGGTCTGCTTGTCGACGGTCGCCTTGATGCCCTTGGGCACCTCATAGACCACCGGGTGGGAGTATCCCAGGATGAGCTGCAGCGCCGAGTCTTTCATTTCCGCGCGATAGCCGACCCCCACCAGCTCCAACGCCTTCTCAAAACCCTTGCTCACGCCGGTGACCATGTTGTTGATGAGACTTCGGGTCATTCCCCCCAGGGCGCTGGCGCTTTTCGATTCGGTCTCGATGGAAACGACGATCTTATCCTGGGCTACCGCCACCCCTATCCCCGGTGGGATGGTCCGGGCAAGCGATCCTTTGGGGCCGGTTACTTTCACCGTTGCGTCGGTTATCTCAACCTTGACGCCGCTGGGTATGGCTATGGGAAGACGCCCGATCCGGGACATAGATTTCTCCTTCAAAAAGAACCAAGCTGCTTGCTGCTGCTTACCAGACGTAACAGAGGACTTCTCCCCCCACGTTGAGGCTCCGGGCTTCCCGCTCGGTCACCACCCCTTTCGAGGTGGACAGAATCACCAGGCCCAGGCCGCTCATCACCGAGGGAATGCGATCCTTACCCACATAAATTCTGAGGCTCGGCTTGCTAACCCGCCGCAGGCCCTCGATGACCGGACGTTTGCGCTCATCATAGCGAAGGGAAATCCGCAAGACTTTTTTGTTGGCATCGCCGGTCACCACCTTGAAATCTTTGATGTAGCCCTCCTGCTTCAGCAGCTTCGCCACGCTTGCCTTGAGGCGTGAGGTGGGCAATTCAACCGAATCAAATTTTGCCTTGTTCGCATTCCTGATGCGCGTCAGCATGTCCGCCAGGGGATCCGTCAGCATATTCCCAACTCCTTACAGGTGCTCTTTTACCAACAGGATTTAATCACACCGGGTATCTCACCCTGCAGGGCGAGCTTCCGGAAGCATATTCTGCACATGTCAAACTTGCGGTAGTAGGCCCGGGGCCTGCCGCAGAGGGGACACCGGTTATATTCCCGCACCGAAAACTTCTTGGGCCGTTTGGTTTTTATGATCAGCGATTTCTTTGCCACGCGTGTACCTCACTCTCCCTTGCGCTCGGCGTTACTCGGTTGTCACCACTAAATGCTTATCCGGCACTATCTCAGAATTTCTCTCTTGGCTGTGCATATGCCCGGTAGGAGCGGCTTTATGCCGCGAATGGATCGCGCCTGAAGGCGCTCCTACAGAAATTGCCCACCGGTTCGGCTGACAATTACCGCCTGCTGTATCTCCAACAATCGGCGCCCCCTCACCCTAACCCTTTCCTCCGAGAGACTGTGTCATAATGTCATTCTGAGGCTGCAGCCGAAGAATCTCCATATTCAACTCATTGATTCTATGAGATGCTTCACGGAGTTTATCCTGAGCAAACAAGGAGATTCTTCGCCCCGCTCAGAATGACCGGCGAAGGGTTCAGAATGACAAATGTGGTATTTCCCTCATTATGACACAGTCTCCGAAGGTAGAGGGGACGACCTCTTCACCCTCTCCCCGCCGGGGAGAGGGATGGGGTGAGGGGGAATTTCAAACATCCTTGGCTATTCTTTAAACGGCATCCCCAAGAGTCCCAGCAGGGCCTTTCCCTCCTCGTCGGTCTTGGCCGTGGTTACGACGTTTATGTTGAGGCCCTTGATCTTGTCGAGCTTGTCGTAGTCGATTTCCGGAAAGATGATCTGCTCCCGGATGCCCAGCGAGTAGTTCCCTCTGCCGTCGAAGGACTTGCCGGAAACGCCCTTGAAATCGCGCACCCGGGGAAGGGCGACATTGACCAGACGGTCAAAAAATTCGTACATCCGTTCCTTGCGCAGCGTGACCATGCAGCCGATGGACATGCCCTTGCGCAGCTTGAAATTGGCGATGGACCGCTTGGCCTTGGTGGAAACCGGCCGCTGACCGGAGATCGCCTTGAGCTCCTCCATCGCCGAGTCCAGCACCTTGATGTTCTGGATGGCCTCGCCCACCCCCATGCTGATGAGCAGCTTGGCAAGCCGCGGCACCTGCATGGGATTGGTGTAACCGAACTCCTTCATCAGCTTTGGGGCAACTTCCCTCTGGTATCGTTCTTTCAGCCGTGACATAGCCCTGTGTCCTTGCAAGATCCCTGGTAATTAAAGATCAATGACCTCTCCGCACTTTTTGCAGCAGCGGACCTTCGCTCCGTCCTCCAGCATCCTGGCGCCTATCTTCACCGCGGCGCTGCATTTGGGGCAGATGATCATCACGTTGGAAATGTGGATGGGAGACTCCTTCTCAATGATCCCTCCCTGGCGGTGCTGGCTGCTGGGTCGGGTATGCCGCTTGACCAGATTTACCTTTTCAATCAGCAGCTGGCGTTTCTTGGCAATCACCCGCAGCACCCTGCCGGTCTTGCCCTTCTCCTTGCCGGCAATGACCTTTACCTGATCTTCTTTCTTGATGTGCATGTGCGTTTGCATAAAGATTCCTTAACCGGCTCAAAGGGGAGGGGCTTTTGAGCCACAAATCAGATGGTTGTTATTCGACAACCGGCTAGAGCACCTCCGGGGCGAGGGAAATGATCTTCATGAATTTCTTGGCCCGCAGCTCCCTTGCCACCGGGCCGAAAATCCTGGTGCCGATGGGCTCGTTCTGGGGGTTGATCAGCACGGCGGAGTTGTTCCCGAAGCGAATATAGCTTCCGTCGGGACGCCTGACCTCCTTGGTGGTGCGCACCACCACCGCCTTCATCACCTCGCCCTTCTTCACCTTGGCGTTGGGGAGCGCCTCGCGTACGGACACCACGATGATGTCCCCCACCGTGGCGTACCGTCTGCCGCTTCCGCCTAAGACCTTGATGCAGAAGAGCTTCCGGGCGCCGGAATTGTCAGCCGCTTCTAATACTGTCTGTTCCTGTATCATAGTAGGGATCAAAAAGGGATTAGGTTTTTTCCTGGATAACTTCTTTCACCTGCCACCGCTTGCGCCGGCTTAAGGGGCGGGACTCCTCGATCACCACCCGGTCACCCATTTTGCATTCGCCCTTCCGGTCATGCGCCATATGGGTTTCCCGCTTCCTGATCATCTTCCGGTACAGGGGGTCCTCCACCAGCCTGATGCTTTCTACCACTACCGTCTTGTCCATCTTGTCGCTGATTACCGTGCCGACGACGGACTTTTTTGTTCGTTTGGCAGCCATCTCCCGCTTCCTGTGGTGCGCAGCGCGCAGGGCGTGCCTGCAGCGGCTACTTCTGTTTTTCCCGTATGATCGTCTTGACCCGGGCCAGTTCTTTTTTCATCTGGCGGATGCGCATCTTGTTTTCCAGCTGCCCGGTGGCGAGCTGAAACTTGAGATTGAATAATTCCTCGGTGTTGTCGCGCTCCCGCTGCCTGAGCTCATCAAGGGTGAGTTCCCGTATCTCGCTAACCTTCATAGGCGTGGCTCCTGGCGAGGAATCGCGTGTGCAGGGGAAGCTTGTGGGACGCCAGCCGGAAGGCCTCCCGCGCCACTTCCTCGGGAATCCCTTCAAGTTCGTAGAGTATCCGGCCGGGCTTGATCACCGCCACCCACTCCGCCGGATCCCCCTTGCCCTTCCCCATTCTGGTTTCGGTCGGCTTACTGGTTATGGGCTTGTCGGGAAAGATCCTGATCCAGATCTTCCCCACCCGCTTGATGTGGCGGGTGATCACGATGCGCGCGGCCTCGATCTGCTTGGAGGTCAGCCAGCCGCACTCCTGCGCCTGGAGGCCGTAATCGCCGAAGGAAAGGCGACACCCCTTGGAGGCAATGCCTTTCATCCTTCCCCGATGCTGTTTCCGGTGCTTTACTTTTTTGGGAGCTAACATAAGCAGAACCTTAGCATGCCGGCGGTTTAGGAGCCGGGCTCTTTATTAATCCAGACCTTTATGCCAATCAGTCCGTAGGTGGTTAAGGCTTCGGCAAAACCATAGTCGATGTTGGCGCGAAGGGTGTGCAGCGGCACCCTGCCTTCGCGATACCACTCCTGCCGGGCGATTTCGGCGCCGGCCAGCCGTCCGGAACAGGATATCTTGATCCCGATCGCCCCGAGCTTGAGGGCGGAGGAGACGCTCTTTTTGATGGCCCGCCGGAAGGCCACCCGCCGGATCAGCTGCTGCGCCACCGTCTCCGCCACCAGTTGGGCATCGATATCCGGCCGCTTCACCTCGTGGATGTTGATGAGCACCTCCTTGTCGGTCTGCGTCTGCAATTCCTTCTTGAGCTGATCGATTTCGGCCCCCTTCCTCCCGATGACCATTCCGGGACGGGAGGTGAAGATGTTGACCCTCACCTTGTTGGTCGCCCGCTCGATCTCGATCCGGGAGATGCCCGCCGGATAGAGCTTCTTCTTGAGATACTTGCGCAGCCGCAGATCTTCCCGCAGCAGCTTTCCGAATTCATGCTCGGCATACCATTTGGAAACCCACGCCTTGGAAAGGGCTAAACGGAAACCGGTTGGATGCACCTTCTGTCCCACTCCAATCCTCCCTGCCCCGCGTGCCGGGGCTTCTGGTTGCTATTCCTCAACCGCAACGGTGATATGACTCATCCGGTGCAGGATTCTCGCGCCGCGACCCATGGCCCTGGCGTGAAAGCGCTTCAGCGTCGGCCCCTGGTCGATCATAATGCGCTTGACCACCAGCGCGTCGACGTCAACGCCCTTCTTCTGCCCCGCATTGGCAATCGCCGATTTCAAAACCTTGGCAATGAGCGGCGCCGCCTTCTTGGGGGTAAAGGTTAAAATGTTCAAGGCGTCTCCCACCGGCTTGCCCTGAATCAGGCGGGCCACCAGGCGCACCTTGCGGGGAGATATCCGGATGTACTTTCCAACGGCAACTGTCTCCATACGCTGTCACTTATCCTGATTTCTTTGGTTCAGCAGGCGCCGCGGCGGGAGCGCCTCCCGTCTTGGCCTTTTTCCTGTCGCCGGAATGGCTGTGAAAGGTTCGGGTCGGGGCGAACTCACCGAGTTTATGGCCGACCATGTCTTCGGTGACGAACACCGGTATGAATTTTTTTCCGTTGTGCACCGCGAAGGTGATGCCGATCATTTCCGGCAAAACGGTCGAGCGGCGGGACCAGGTCTTGATCACCTTCTGGCTCCGGGTCTCATTGGCGATTGCCACCTTTTTCCAGAGGCTTGCTTCAATGTACGGACCTTTTTTGATGGATCGTGGCATTGCTCTCCCTTCGCTTATACGTCGGTTACGGGCCGCGACTACCGCTTCTTGCCCGCCCGCTTAATGATGTATTTGTTGCTCGGCTTATTCTTGTCGCGGGTTTTATAGCCGCGGGTGGGCACGCCCCAGGGCGTCACCGGGTGCCGGCCGCCGGAGGATTTGCCTTCCCCGCCTCCCAGCGGATGGTCCACCGGATTCATCACTACGCCCCGCACATGCGGTCTCCTGCCCAGCCAGCGGGTTTTTCCCGCCTTCCCCAGCGACCGGTTTTCATGGTCGATGTTTGCCACCTGACCGATGGTCGCGAAGCAGTCCACCAGCACCATGCGCACTTCATTGGAGGGAAACTTGATCTGGGCGTATTTTCCTTCCCTGGCCATGAGCTGCCCGAAGGTTCCCGCGCTGCGTATCATTTGCGCCCCCTTCCCGGGCTTCAGCTCTATGTTGTGGATCACCGTTCCCAACGGAATGCTTCTTAAGGGAAGGGCGTTGCCGGGCTTGATGTCGGCCTGGTCGCCCGCCATGACCGTGTCGCCGACCCGGAGGTCAACCGGCGCCAGGATATAGCGCTTTTCCCCGTCCGCGTAATGCAGAAGCGCGATGCGGGCGGAGCGGTTCGGATCATACTCAATGCTCGCCACGGTCGCGGGGACGGCGTGTTTATCCCGCTTGAAGTCAATGATCCGGAACTGTCGTTTGTGTCCGCCCCCCCGGTGCCTGCAGGTTATGCGGCCGTGGGCATTCCTTCCCCCGGCCTTCGCGAGAGGCCGGAGCAGGCTCTTTTCCGGTTTTGCCGCGGTCAGCTCCTCGAAGGTCGAGCCGACCTGAAACCTTCGTCCCGGTGATGTCGGTTTGTATATTTTGCTGCCCATAGTGCACCCGTTCAAGGCCGGTTAGCCGAACCTGCGGCCGCCGACCTTCCTATACCCCCTCAAAGAAATCGATGCGTTCACCCTCTTTCAGGGTAACCACTGCCTTTTTCCAGTCGGATTTTTTCCCCAGAGACCGTCCCACCCGCTTTTTCTTGCCCAGCACCATGAAGGTCCGCACCTTGATTACATGGACGTTAAAATGCTTCATCACCGCTTTTTTAATCTCGATTTTGTTCGCCCGCCGGTCAACCTCAAAGGAAATCTGATTGAGCGACTCCTTCATCTGGTTGCTTTTCTCGGTTATCAGCGGCTTGCGTAAGATGCGATAGGTGTCTTTCATGCGGACAGTGTCCTCGTTATTTTTTCCAGGCAGGCCCGGGTGATGACCAGCTTGTCGTATTTAAGGATGTCATGCACGTTGAGGCCTTCGGGCTTGAGCACCTTGACAAAGGGCAGGTTGCGCGCCGAGAGCTCCAGGTGGCGGTTGGCCTCATCGATGATAAATGCGTTGGCGATCTCGAGCCGGCGCAGCATCGCCGCCAGGATCCCGGTCTTGGTTTCGGTGAGGTCAAACCGGTCGACCACCACCAGCTTGTCTTCCTGCACCTTGCTGGAGAGGGCGGAGCGCAGCGCCGCCTTCTTAACCTTCTTGTTCAGGTGCAGGGAGTAGTCCCGGGGAAATGGTCCGAAAATAACCCCCCCGCCCCGCCAGAGAGGCGACCGCGATGAGCCGAACCGCGCCCGTCCCGTTCCCTTCTGCCGCCAGGGCTTTTTGCCGCCGCCGCTCACCATCGCCCGGTTCTTGACCGAGGCGGTGCCGCTCCTTCGTCCGGCAAGCTGCATTCTCACCATGTCGTGGAGGAGGTGGGGCTTGATCTCGGCGCCGAACACCCGCCCGTCCAGTTCCACCCGGGCTACTTTCTCTTTCTTGGTATTGTACACATCGACCGAATAGTTGCTCACGGCTGCACCGATTTGCCAGTTGGTTGTTTTGGTGAAGGCTTGATGATGAGCATGCTGTTTTTGCAGCCCGGAACCGCCCCCCGGATAAAAAGCAGGTTGCGTCCCGGCTGCTGGTCCACAATCTCCAGTCCGTCAACCGTCACCGTGTCGGCGCCCATGTGACCGGGAAGCCGCTTCCCCTTGAACACCCGCGAGGGAAAGGCGCTTGATCCGATTGATCCCGGCGCGCGATGTGAGGTGGACCCGTGAGTCTCGGATCCCCCCCGAAACTTCCACCGCTTCATCACGCCGGCGAAGCCCATGCCCCGGCTCACGCCGGTCACCCGCACCTTCTGTCCCACGTTGAAAATATCCAGGTTGATGGACTGGCCCAGCTGATAGGTCTCCACGTCGTCGACCCGGAACTCCCTGAGGTAATACAGGGCGCCCGCGCCGCTCTTCTTGAAATGGCCCTGCAGCGGCTTGTTCACCCGGTTTTGCTTCTTGGGAAGAAATCCGAGCTGAAGGGCATTGTATCCCTCCCGGCCCTTGCTCTTGATCTGAACCACCGGACAGGGACCGGCCTCCACGATGGTAACGGGAATCCGCGCCCCATCGGCGGCGTACACATGACCCATACCCACTTTTCGACCAATTAATCCAAGCGACACCGTGCTTCTTCTCCCTCGCGATAGTCAGTGATTGGTTGCGCTACAGCTTGATTTCCACATCCACCCCGGCGGAAAGGTCAAGGCGCATGAGCGCGTCAACCGTTTGCTGGGTGGGCTCGAGTATGTCGAGCAGACGCTTGTGGGTTCTCATTTCAAACTGTTCGCGGGATTTCTTGTCAACATGCGGCGACCGCAGCACGCAGAACTTGTTGATGACCGTGGGTAAGGGAATCGGGCCCACCACCTTGGCGCCCGTCCGTTTTGCCGTTTCCACAATCTCCACCGCCGACTGATCCAGCAGCTTGTGATCATACGCCTTCAACCGAATCCGAATCTTCTGCTCAGCCATTTCCTTACCCCGTCGACCCCACGGCCCTGCGCGGGCCCGTTAGTAAACCTATTCGATGACGTCGGACACCACGCCCGCTCCCACCGTCCTGCCCCCCTCGCGGA
>CAYWLT010000110.1:0-9482 GCA_964459295.1 uncultured Thermodesulfobacteriota bacterium | reverse complement strand
CTTTCGCGGGAATGACAGAAAGAGGTTGTATGGTGAATTTTTAGAGGTACCCTAATGTTTCAGAGCGAGTAATGCTCCGTTCTCCGCATGTAAAAATCGTATCATAAAAAACATTAATTATCAATTAGATGGTCGGGCAGCAGGGGGTGGATCGATCAATGTTTTTAATCGATTGATTTTTCTAATTATTTTCATTGTTATGCCATTTAATGGATTGTTATCTAATGGTATTTTTTTAAATTATATGTTTATTTAATTTTTATCTTGCATTTTAACATGTTTATTGCTACAATCTTTATCGGTTTAACGCCTCTCCTTTCTTATCGAGAGAAGGTTGATAGGTGCATCTATCTTCCTTCTCTCACCTTTTTAACCACAAGCAGTTTTCCCCCCCCGGTTCGCCTCGTATGATTATGGTTTTTATCTGCTCCATGAATCTTCTTGCCGACGGTACTGAAAATTGCTACAAATAATGACCGGTTCTTCTTACCTGAAGGTCTACGCCATGAGATTGCCCTGGTACCTGGATTTTTTTACCTATTATCTGCGGTGCAGGTTGCTTGATCTGAAAAGTCCCATCCTGGCAGGATTTAAAATTACCAATCGTTGTAATCTGCGCTGTCTCCATTGTCCCTTTTGGAAGCGCCCCTCACCCCCACCCCTTACCTTCAGCCAGGTAAAGGCGCTGCTGCGGGAACTGTCCCTGAGAGGTATACGGTTGCTCATCATTGAAGGAGGAGAGCCGTTTCTCTGGAAGGATGGGGAACGCAACATTCATGACGTCGTTGATGCGGCGCGGCCGCTGTTTCTCAGCGTGGGTATAACTACCAACGGCACCTTTCCGCTCCAGATCAATACCAATACCATCTGGGTAAGCATTGACGGTTTGCGGGATATCCATAACCGGATACGGGACAACAGCTTCGATGCGGTACTGGAGAATGTTGCTAACTCCCGCCATCCTAATATTTTTGCGAATATTACCATCAACCGCATTAATGCCACCGAGATTCCTGATCTGGTGCAATTTCTCAGGGGTGCGGTAAGGGGTATTACCATCCAGTTCCACTACCCCTACGAGAAGGATGATGACCTTACCCTTTCCTTTGAAGAAAGAAAAAACGTGCTCGATAGTCTGATCCGCCTGAAAAAGAAGGGGTACCCCATAGCGGATTCCTACCGGGCGCTTGATGTCTTGAAGAACAATTCCTGGCGCTGCCGGGATTGGATGCTTGCCAACGTGGAGCCTGATGGAACGATTAATCTCGGATGTTATGTAAAGGGGCGGGGTGATATTCAGTGCGGGCGGTGCGGGTTTGCAGCGCATACGGAGATTTCCCTTGCCTACGGATGGCATGTTCCGTCGATACTGGCGGGGAAGAAAATATTCCGGTACGGGAAGTAGGAAAACAATGATGCACGATGCATGATACATGATGCAGGTTTGAAGAGAGGAGTCCACAGCACCAAGAGAGACGGGATGTTGTAGGGGCAACCCCCTGTGGTTGCCCTCGGTATGATATCCGGGCAGGCACAGGGGCCTGCACCTACCAGTTTAGAACCTCAATAGGTGCGTAGTCGCAGGCTTCAGCCTGCGGAATGCAATCTGAAGCGTGCTGCTGCATTTGTGCATTTCATTAAAAGTTGCCATTGGAGCAATCCAGCATCAAGTATCCAACATAAGCCGGTAGGAGCGGCTTCAAGCTGCGAATGTATCATGTGTCCAGCATCAAGTATCCCGTATCCCGAGTTCGCTATGAATCCTGACACTCCCCGGAAACTCCTCCTCCATGTCTGCTGCGCGCCTTGCGCTCCGCACGTTATCGAACTGCTGCAGCAAGAGTTTGCGCTAGCCGCCTTTTTTTACAATCCCAACATTCACCCGCAGGAGGAATATGAGCGCCGGCTGGCGGAAGTAGAGCGCTACTGCGGGGAACATGCCATTGAACTGGTGACGGGGGAATATGATACGGACCGGTGGTTCTCCGCGGTTAAGGGGATGGAAGATCAGAAGGAGGGCGGTGACCGATGTTCAATCTGCTATCGGCTGAGGATTGAGAAAACGGCGCAGGCCGCGCAAATCCATGAAACAGGCTATTTTGCCACGACCCTGACCGTGAGTCCTTACAAAAAAGCAATGACCATCAACCGCATCGGGCGGGAGGCCGGGGTGAAGTATTCAAGGGGATTTTATGAAGCCGATTTTAAAAAGCAGGATGGTTTCAAGAAGAGCTGCGAGTTAAGCAAACAATATAACTTCTACCGGCAGACTTACTGCGGCTGCATCTACAGCATTCCCCGCGACAGGGAACTGGGATGACCCCATCATCCTGGCATTTTGAGTTCTTCACTGTGTCATTCTGAACTAAGCGAAGAATCTCCGTTGTTCGCTAAGGATAAACTCCGCAAAGAATCTCCATTATTCGCTCAGGATAAGCCCCACGATGAAACGGAGCCCTCCTATCGCACTTCTCAGTTGAAAAGTATCTAATTATCGTATACAAGTAAAAGCCACGCGCAGCACGGTTGTGTAATCAACATTTGGGTGTTTGATTATTATTTCCGGTTTCATAAAAAGGATCGCTCATGAAATCTTTTTCCATGATCACCATTCCCCCGAGGGAGGAGAAGCACAGGGCAAGGGGGCTTACCTGCATCCTTGATAAGGGATTGGGCTATTATGCCGCATCGGACCTGGTGGAGCAGGCCGCGGAATATATCGACCTGGTAAAACTGGGATGGGGGACCGCCCGGTTAATTCCCGAAGAATTGATCAGGAAGAAAATAGCGCTCTTTACCGGCAACGCCATTTCGGTATGCAATGGCGGCACTTTTTTGGAAATAGCCTCTCAGCAGGGGAAAACGAGAGAGTTTTTCCAATCGGCGCGTCGGATCGGATTGAATGTGATTGAGGTGTCAAACGGCGTGGTACCCCTCGGCGGAGATGCGAAACGGAAGCTTATTGCCGAAGCCGTGGCAATGGGCTTTGATGTCCTGTCTGAAATAGGCAGAAAAGATCCGGTGGAGGATGCGAGGCTTACCCTGGCGGAGCGGATCGAAGAAGCTGAAAGGGACAGGGATGCGGGGGCATCCAAAATAATCATTGAGGCGCGGGAAGGTGGCAGAGGCCTGGGTATCTACAATGACCGCGGAGATGTCAAGGGAGATATGGTAGCTGCGCTGGTTGAAGCACTCGGCCTGGAGAACATTATTTTTGAGGCTCCGGAGAAGAATCAACAGATCCATCTCATCCTGGATCTGGGCATCAATGTCAATCTGGGAAATATACGGCCGGATGACGTCATACCCCTGGAAACGTTGAGAAGGGGACTGCGGGGAGATACCCTTGGGAAGGTGTAAAATCAGCGCGGGGTTGAAGGGTGCGCGGGGGACAGGTCCGGGTGAGCAATGCGTGGTCATTGACGTATTGCGGGCATCGAGCACGGTGGTGACGGCGCTCTCCCACGGTGTGGGGGAGATCCGTGCGGTTGCCGGTGTGGATGAGGCGTTGGCTTTGCGAAAGAAGAAATATGTCGTTGCGGGTGAGCGACAGTGCAATGCTGTGCCGGGGTTTGACCTGGGCAATTCCCCCGTTGAATTGCTGAGCGCATTGAGAAAACGCGTCATAAGAAAAATGGCGCTTACCACCAGCAATTTGACCCGGGTGCTGGCTGCCTGCCGCAGGGCTTATATCTGCTCAAGCCTCAATCTCACGGCAGTAAGTCAGGCCATTGCGGAGGTCGATGTGAATATTGTGGCGGTGGGCGGTCCCCACGGCATTGTGGAAGACCTGGGGGTGGCGCTGGCGTTGCTGCTGAAAGTACACGGGGTGAGGCTGAACAAAAGCCTGGTCCGGCAACTGATCTTGCAGTCGCCCGCGGCGCAGCACCTGATCAGCATCGGTTACGGCAATGACGTGAAGTTTGTCTGCGCGATTGACCGCTATAATGTTGTGCCGGTGTATGAAAAGGGCATAATCCGATAAGTGCCGTGCCCACCCCGGATGAAATGAAAAGATTTCACCGTCGCAGCGTTCCTGCGAAATGACAATGCAGGAATGTGGTTATGGTTATATTAAAATAAAACAGGGCAAGGCTTTTTCGCCATTCCGCGGTTTGACCGCAGAATCCGGAAATTTGCTTGCACACTGGATCCCGCGAACAAGGCGAAGGATGACCAGCAGCTGATTTCAACCAATCAATTGTAAAATCCCCGTCTTATAGACGCGGGCGGTTCAGAACTTACTCATGACTTCTCCGATTGATGAAGCGATTGTGCACTGCATGCTGGCCGAGGGCATTGATTTTGTCTGCAGCGTGCCCTGTGTCATGCTGGCTGGTGTGATCAGAAGGATTGAACAGGCGCCGGTAGCTCACATTCCCGTTACCCGGGAGGAAGAAGGGGTGGGCATAGCCGCTGGCGCGTCCCTGGGCGGCAGGAGGCCGGCTTTGCTCATGCAGAACTCGGGGCTGGGCAACTCGATTAATGCCCTTCTATCTTTGACCAAATTGTACGGTCTGCCCCTGCCGCTGATCATCAGTCAACGGGGTGGAAAGGGTGAGAAAGTCCTGGCCCAGATGCCCATGGGCAAGGCGCTCCTCAACCTGCTCAAGGCCGCCCGGATCGACTATGTCAGGATAAAGAAGCGGGAAGATTTAATCAAGATGAAACGGATGATTCATAAGGCGCTGCATAACCACCGGGTTACCGCGGTCATACTCATGAGGACGCTCTGGGATGAAGCGAATTGAAGTAATTGGGGCAGTGGCGGCCCAACCGGGACTGGTCATCTGCACCCTGGGGCTGCCCAGCCGGGAGCTGTACTGGCTCTCTGATAAGCCCTCCCACTTTTACATGCTCGGCTCCATGGGGATGGCCAGTTCCATCGGCCTGGGATTGGCGCTGGCGCAGGAAAAGCGGGTGTATATCATCGATGGCGACGGCTCCCTGCTCATGAACCTGGGATCGCTTGCGACGGTTGCGGCCCATGCGCCAAAAAATTATTGCCTGGTGGTGGTCGACAACAAGGGCTACGGAAGCACCGGCCACCAGCCCACCCCCACGGCGGGCAGGACCGACCTGGCGCAGCTTGCCCGCGCCGCCGGGATTGAGCAGGTTTGTGCGGTGAAGACCTTGAGTGAACTGGCGGACTGCCTGGACCGGCACCGGGAGGAATGCGCGACGATAATTGCCGAGGCGGATGCATCCAGCGTGGATGTGCCTCAAGTTCCCCTGCTGCCGCGTGGTATTGCCCGACGGTTCAAGGCAGAGGTGATGCGGGAGGACAACAGCAGCCTAAAGAAACCGGATGCTTCGTTACGCTCAGAAAGATGACAGGCGACCGCATCCCGCCGATGAATCAAGCCGGATTCATTGACACAGGCGTTGCTTTGAAGTTTTTTTTGTGTTATACTTTTGCGTAATCGCAAGAGGCGCGTATCATGAACCGGTTGCTTGTTGCATGCTTCATCGTAGCGCTCTGTATGGGCTGTGCCTCCACATCTTCGTTGCGGGTTGATGAGGATGTATATGCTGGTCCCGACGAGTGCCTGTATTATCCTTATACCTGCCTGGATGCGCTTGACCCCTGGTATGGAAAATACCCGTATGATTTGTGGGGGTATGATTACTACGATCGGGACTATTATTACTTTTCTGACCGGCACCATTATCCATATTATTTGTGGCGGCATCGTCGTCCAAAGTCCGAAAGATCCTGGTTTGTAGGGAGAAAGAACAATCCGGTCGGCACGAGACTCGCGAACATTCGGAAAGCCAGGAACGAAGCGCGTGAGCAGCGCATAAGAAACATCAGGCAGGCCAGGCAATACCGGATGGAAATAAGGAGGGAAAGGGCGAACAGTTTTAGATCGTCGATTCACCGGTCAAGACCGGGTTACAGCTTCAGGGGCGGAGGTGGAGGTTTCAGAAGGAGATAAAGTACATTCCTGTACCACGGTATGATCCAACCCTATTGATGAACCGGCCGTTCCTGCCGGGGTATCCGGATAGCAACCTCCCCGCCGCAGTCCGTGGCAAATTCAGAAAACTGATATTTCAAGATCTGACATCATCAGTTGCGTTGCTCCCCGCCAGCCGGAGGGTGAACCGGGGCTGGGGAGAGGTTGCCGCAACAATCCGCCCCGGTTAGAGGGATGGTTCGGCACCTCTTTGCCGGGTCTGCTCGTGACGTTGCCGTCCATGCGGTGATATCTCCCATGGTGTGTGCCATGAGCAGCAGAACAATCGGATATGCCTCATAATAGTCCCTCAGTGTAGAGGGCGGGGTTGCAGCGTAGCGGTACATCAGTGATCGTATGCGACAGAGTGCGTCCCTCCAGTTGCAAGTGATTACCTGCGGTTTAATAGTTCCAGGAGCGGATGCTGGACACGCCCGTTTGTAAACAGGTAATCACCCTGCACCGGTTCCCAGGGGTTGCCGGTGAAATCACTAATCCTTCCGCCGGCCTCGGCAACCAGTAAAACGCCGGCGGCCACGTCCCACGGTTCGATGGCCGTGGTGAAATAAGCCTCCGCCCTTCCTGAAGCGACCCAGGCCGTTTCCAAACCGGCCGAACCGAGCTTGCGGATGTCGGTCACGTGAGGATAAATACTCTGCAATAGATTTCCGGTCCGCTCACGGTCTTTGGAACCCCCTTCACAATAAATGATATAGCTCCTTTGCAGCTCACCAATGTTTGAAACCCCGAGCTTCACTCCATTGAGATAAGCGCCCTTTCCCTTTTCCGCCAGGTAGAGCTCGTTGAGGACCGGGGCGTATATTACCCCGAGGGTGAGTTCACCACGGTAGATAAGTGCAATGCAGACCGCGAAGAAAGGATTGTGATTGGAGAAGTTGCCGGTTCCGTCCAGCGAATCAACAATCCACATCCATTCATCGTCGACTTTATGGTAACCGCTTTCCTCGGTCAGAAGGCCGTGCCGGGGATGGGCTTTGCTGATTTCTTCAATGATCAGCCGGTCAATCAGCTTGTCATAGCTGCTGGCTGCCTCTTTGGCGGTGCTGCGCAAACCAATGGAATCATGATCACGCCGATACGCCTCCCGCAGGATATCACCCGCCTGCCGCGCCAGTTGCGTTGCAAAATTTTTCAGTCCGTCCGTCATGTAGCACTCCTTTTATCAAGTTGTTTCCACCATCGGCGTGTATTCACGGGCTGATCATAGCATATCTGCTGCTGCCGGGGAAGTCGCCTGATCAATTTACCCGGCAAATCAGATGGGTGTTTTTCATCAGCCTGCCAGGAGACCCGGGAACTGTTTTCGATGATCCGGTGTTGCAGGGTTTGTTATCCTGCTACCTGATTGCAGGGTCCAATAAATAGAATCACTGGATTCTGCGGTCGAGCCGCAGAATGACCTGCCTAGGGGTAGCATGTTTCGCGTGTTTTGTAGTGTTTTGAATGGGGACAGGCGTTTATTCCTTAAGCATTTGGCAGTGATCTGCCGATATAAATAGAAGATTTTTTAAGCACCGCTTGGTGTTGTAGACAAAATTCTTCCTTTTCCCAACCATTATGAAGGCTTGCTGCCGATCATGGATCTCATCAACATTATAGAGGATCAACAGAAGCAGGCCCTGCCTGATGAGCCGGGCTCGCTTTTTGACAGGATTCGCTATCTGGAGGAATCCAACAGCGCGCTTATTTCCATACAAAATAAGCTGGAGCGGCTGAGCCAGTTTCACGGGGAGATGCTGCTCTCCTATGACATTTATGACATCCTGGAGAAGGGCCTGGCCAAGTTTCAGGAACTGGTCAGGACCAGGGCGTGCTCTGTCTTCCTGGCACATGAGCACGGATACCAGTTTGTCAATAAATCAATCCCCGCGGATCAGGCGCCCGCCGTGCAAAAGGAAGTTGAGGCGCAGATCCATTCAGGGACCTTCGGAAGGATCATGAGCAGCGGCATGCCGGCCTGTGTTCCCGCCGATAACTTCAGGGGGGAGCATAACCAGCCGTTGAGCGTTTTGATGGCCCCGCTCATCCACCGGGGAAAAACCATAGGCGTTGTGGTGATTGTGTTTGAAGAGGATCAGGATTTTATCCGCCAGCAAACCTTGAAACTGCTCTACATACTGGCGGGTTTTTTCTCCATGGCCATCCAGAACGCGTACCTGTTCGGTGACCTGAAAAGCAGCTACTTTGACACCATCAGGGGGGTGGCCAATTCGGTGGAAGCGCGTGACCCTTATACCCGGGGTCATTCCCGCAGGGTGGCGCGCATTGCCAGGTCCCTTGCCGAAGTGCTCTGCTGGTCGAAGGAAGCGCTGGAGTTTATTGACTGGGGCGGCATGCTCCATGACGTGGGGAAAATAGGCATTCACGACAAAATTTTGAATAAGACCGCCCGGCTGGAAGATACCGAGTTTGAAGCGATGAAGCAGCATCCGACCATCGGGGCGCAAATCGTCGGGGGGATTGCTTTTTTGAAGCCGGTGGTTCCCTACATTTTGGAGCACCACGAGCGCTACAACGGTAACGGCTATCCGCGCGGCCTGGCGGGTGATCAGATTTCCATCGAAGGCCGACTGCTGGCGGTCGCCGACGTGTTTGATGCCATGACCACCGACCGGCCGTATCAGAGGGCGTTTGAACCGGAGGCGGCCTTCAACAAGATTGTGGCCAATAAAAAAATTCTTTTTGATCCCCTGGTTGTCCAGGCATTTGAAAAAATCTGGCACTCGGGAAAAATTCAGGAAATTCTTGATACCCACAAAAAATCTTGACCGCTTAAGCAGGCGTGTGTTCCTCGGTCTGCCGCATTATTCCCCTTTCACACTTTTCTCTTTTCTCCCGTCGGATTATCTAGTATAGAACCATCAGGTTCAGGGTGCAGGAAAATAATCCCAAACGACAATCGCTACATCCCGAATAATTTCAAATGGCCAAAATTCAAAACAAAAGCCATAAGCTGCGGATGCGCTCTCTTTCTGAACCCGAAACCCTGATCCCTGTACTCTCCCTGTTTCTGTGAGGTAAGTATCACATGAACCCCGCCGCGTCCCCGGCCAAACTTCTGCTCATTGCCTTTGACGGCCTTTCATTTCCCCTGGTGAAGAGGTTGATGGATGCCGGGGACCTCCCCGCGTTCAGGGGGTTGATGGACCGTGGAACCGCCGGACAGTTCGAGCCCTTTACCCCCTCTAACTCCGCCGTGATTTGGACCAGCGTCATGACCGGCATGCACCCCCGGAAGCACGGCATCGACAGTTTTATTTACTACACGGCGGGAGGGCGGGTGATCCGGAAGTCGTCGGTTAAAAAACTGATGAAGCTGGGCCTTCGGCCGATCTTCAACCGGCTGAAGCGGAAGGGATACGTGCGCGATCATCCCTTCACCCTGAGCATGGTCCGGCAGAAGATGCTCTGGGAGCTTTTGGCCGAGCACGGCAGGAAGGTGGGTATTGTCAACTGGTGGCACAGTTGGCCTGCCCCCGAACTGCCGGGATTTGTTGTGTC